>NZ_JBNNMG010000004.1:0-179052 GCF_050272555.1 Lysinibacillus sp. NPDC047702
CGGAACGGAGATCAACCCCTCGTTTTGAAAAAGGGCTATACTTTTTAATTTGTCACCTTGATGTCATTGACATAATAGTATTTCAACAACATGAAGAGCGTGTTTTAAAAAACACGCTCCATTTAATCTATATATTAAAATTTCATAATTGCAAATACAACTTCTACCTTAGAAAAGTCTTCACTTAAAGAATATAACCCATATCTTTTCATGACAAATAGCATCTTACTGTTATATTCTTCAAACTTCATAACATTTTCCCTCACAAAAATAAGTCAAATCAAAATTCAAGAATTGACTTCCCCGATAATTATTCTACTATTACCAATCCTCCGCAAATAAATCACATACTGAGGGTTGAACTTTGAGTATCCCCCTCTACGAAAAACATTTTCTTATCCTTTATTTCGGTACCTTCTTCTAGCAGCACCAATTGGTAGAGTAGTATACGCTCTCCCTCACCTTTTTCATCCAAATTTGTTCTATATAACATATAACCAACACTTCATTTTCGCCATTATAGAAAACCTTAGCTTCTCCCTGCGTAAGACTGTGACAACTACATTGCCAAAGAACTTCTTCCTGATAAAAGGAAAAATGTGATAGCTTCTCTGGACGAATGGTTTCAATGCGAATTGCGCTTGTATTTTCTACTTCCTTCATTTTCGCCACTTAAAAATAGTAATTGATTTGCAATAACATAGCCATATTTCTTATATAATGCAATGGCTACCTTATTCTCTTTTATCGCTTCAAATATTTCAATTTCTACATTCTCCCTTTCGTAGATAATCAAGGTTTCTTCCATTAAAAACTTTGATTCCCCTTCACCACGATATGTGGTAAAGCTGTGACTTGTAGAAATGCCCTTAGTCAGGGGCTCCAATCCACGTGGCCCCTTTTATAAATTACTATCCTCATTTTGTATTCACTGTTAAGCGTGAATTACTAAAACTTGCAAGATTACTATATCTATTATATAGTTAATATATAATTTTATTAAAGGGTGAACTTTTTGTTAAATGTAGCATTCTAATCTAAATCAACGTAATAGCTTACTTTTGTTGAACAAACCACCTTTATACGGGTGTTATTTGTTGTGCAAAAAAAGCAAGATTAGAATTAGTTAGCTTTGTATAAACATTTAGCGCGACTAATTTTAGTCGCGCTTTTTCTATTCGTTGATTTAGACAATTTTAATTTTTTTCCAGTTAAAATTGAGAGGACGAATCTACAATGCAAAAACAATTACAACAAATTACAGCTGATATGCAACTTGAAGAACATTATCAAACATTAGAAAAGGCATTACTTGCTTTATATTTCCATAAAAATTGTACAACTAAATCTTTAGCTTATATGACAGACTTACCAATACCTATCGTTTCAGCAATGAAGAAAGAATTTGCTAAGCAAGGCTGGGGTAAACATAGCTTAACGAAAAAGGGACAGCTAGCTATCTCACAGTATTTTCAACTCTCAGGTGCTGATACTGAACTTTACCTTCAATTAACGACTGATCAAGCTTTTCGTTCTGAATGGATTACAAAAAATATTAGCGAGTTAAGCACTATTTATGATGCTAGGCCAACAGCCGACGTAGCAATAGATCAAGCTAAATGTACAGTTGAGACAGCCTTAAAACGAGCATTGCTCGCACTAGACTATACGGTGCTACTTAATAAGCGCATTTTATGTTTAGGTGATGATGATTTCATCAGTATTGCATTAGCATTTTTACTAAAGAAAATCGCTCCACACTCTGCAACTAAAATTGTTGTATTAGATATTGATAGACGAGTTTTGAGCACGATTAGCAAAATAGCAAAAGACTATGGGCTTCCGATTAAAGTAGATTATTATAACGTTCAGGAGCCCTTGCCTAAAACATACGCCCATCAGTTTGATTGCGTATACACAGACACACCGTATACCTTGATTGGCGCACAGCTCTTTTTGTCACGTGTAATTAATGCACTAAAGCCAGAAGCAATGCGGCATGTGTTTTTTTCCTACGCCAAACGTAGCTATAAAAAGCAGTGGGAGCTACAGCAAAGCTTACATGCTATGGGCTTTGTGATTAATAATATTCATTACGACATAAACAACTATGAAGGTGCACAGATTTTAGGAGCTACAAGTCAGTTATTCGTATTACAAACAACAGACCAAATGATTTCCTATATTCCTAATCAGCGTAAATTTATGCGACCAATTTACACAGGTGAAGTTGAGCGGAAATCTGTTGTTTATCAGTGTAATCATTGTAGGAACTCACTTACAGTCGGAGCTGGCAATGAATACACTACGATTACTCAGCTCCAATCCAGTGGTTGTCCAAGCTGCAAAAATAAAAAGTTTTCACAAATAAAGAGAACAGTACAAAAAACACAGTCCCATCATGCATTAGGTCATCATATTTTATTAGAGTTGCATGATTGCGACGTTGCATTACTTAATGACGTGCAAAAAATTAAAACAATTATGTGTCAAGCTGCCCACAAAGCAAAGGCAACAATTGTAACCGAGCATTTCCATCACTTTTCACCTTATGGAGTTAGCGGTGTAGTCATTATACAAGAGTCGCATTTGACGATTCATACATGGCCAGAATTTGGTTACGCGGCAATAGATGTTTTCACTTGTAACAGTAAATTAGCTTTACAAGAGGCTGTACAATATATTACTGAGCAATTTAATGCTGGAAATGCCACACAGCATTACGTACATCGAGGTAAATAGAAAATGCGTAACATAAGCCATTAAAATGCAAACCGAAACATCTAGAATTTATCTAGTATAACAGTTGAATAGAATTTGCCTTCTATTCAACTGTTGTTTCCTGTTAGAGTTCTAAGGTCAGCATGATTATCGATTAACCATTCCCCGATAATTTTTTAAGTTGCTTATTGAGTTTAGATAAATTTTCACACGCTATCAACTTATCATGGGCCTCTATTTTCCCATTCCATTTTGATACCATACACTTCAAATAATAAACGGATAACCTCTTGAGCTTTCTATGCCTTATTATATTTATTCATTATTTTATACTAAGATAAACCAGTATATCATCTGGGGACTTGTTACCGTAATTGTTCATTAAATGATTTTATTTCATCATTATCCTCTTTTCGATTTACCTTACAAGATCTTTCTAAACGACCCTCAAAAAGTTCCCTAAATTTTCTTCTCTTAGTATACTAAAATTAGACAAACTTGAAGGGACTGAACTATGCACAGATGGTTAATATTTTTCATCCAGCTCATTAAAAATATTGGAGGTAAAAGTATTGATAAAAGAACTAAACACCCAAAGATTGAATTTAAGGAGAATGCAAGTTTCAGACTCACACAGCTTGTTTAAAATTTGGTCTGACCCAGATGTAACTAAATTCATGAACAACTCTAGATTTACACATGAAACACAAGCAAAAGAAATGATTGAACTTTTTGAGGAATTGGCTCAGGCTAATAAAGCTATTCGCTTCAGCATGATTGAACTAAAATCCTACGAAATAATTGGTACTTGTGGATTCAATTTTATAGACTTTGAAAATTCTAAAGCCGAAATTGGCTATGACATTGCTAAAGACTACTGGGGCATGGGTTATGCCCCAGAAGGTATCAGAGCACTACTTAATTATGCTTTCCAAACTTTAGAACTAAATAGAATTGAAGCAAAGGTAGAACCTGAAAATGTGAATTCTATTAAGGTATTACAAAAACTTAATTTCACCTTTGAAGGTACACTTAGACAATACGAAAAATCTAAAGGAAATTTTATAGATATTAATATTTATTCACTCTTAAAAACTGATTAATTATAATTTCACCTATATCTTTATTGAGATATAGGTCATGTTGTTGAAATACTATTATGTCAATGACATCAAGGTGACAAATTAAAAAGTATAACCCTTTTTCAAAACGAGGGGTTGATCTCCGTTCCGACTGAGTGCTTTCCTGGGGGCGTCCGATGAGCCGCTTCACTCGCTCGCTCCAGGGTCTCATCTGTGACGCTGAATCCCCGAGGAGTCACTCAGTCTACACTCCAATCAACCATTGCTCATCGTATTTTCTATTGGCATTTCACATAAATGTGTAGTGATAAAATGAAGTCCTAACCAATACTATTTTGCGCAATAGTGGAGCTTTGAAAACATTTTTCTATGCGAAAACGAGTGACAGCAATAAGTGGCTTTATGTAAAGCAACAAAATGATTCTATACATAAAGACCCTGCACGGAGCGTCAGCGCAGGAAGCGGCTCGTCGCTCGCCCACAGGAAGCCTTGCTCTGCGCGAAAGTGAAGCGTCAGCGGCAAAGCGAGTAGCCTGGAACGGAAATCACCTTCATTTGACTTAGTAGTGTTCACAAAGAGTCCCTTGATCATTTAGTTTTTCAACACTATGACCTATATCTTTATTGAGATATAGGTCTTTTGTTTATTTTTGATCGTATTATTTTCTTGGGTTCCTCAATTATTTGTCCTCATTTCCCTCATAACTCACGTAATCAATATCAATTTGGAGTACCTGGTTCAACAATTATCGTTGACTGTCAAGATATTTAAGCTATCCAAATAGAAGCTGATTAAGTTATAAGGGCTCTCCTTTATAGAATCACTTTCGTCTGAGTGACCCTATTAATAGTTCTAATCTTTATATTGTTTTTGGCAGTAGCGTGTGTCGATGCTGTGGCTTTTTTTGAATGTATATATAACCGTAATTTGCACATATTATTATTAAGCTTTATAGACTGTGGCATTGGTTGACTGTCACAGTTTTTTTATTTTTAAATCTATTTCTCAGGCTATAATCTATACAAACATTGCTATTATGTCATATTAATAGTGATGTAAGCTAATTTAGTCTTGCACCTCCGAATTTCGTTACTAAGGGTCACTCCTTCCAAGTGACCCTTTTTTATAGTTTTGGGCTTAAATTGAGTGTTTCTTGGTTTGGAATCATTGGGAGTACCATCTAAGTATTAGTGCTTTTATGGATGGGGATGGAAATAGTAGTATAATCGATTGCGTTGTTGAGAAGTATCGCTCAACTCTTCGAGAGAGCGACGGAATGCTTAACAACAGAGGAAGGAACAACAATGCTAAATGAAAAAAAGGTATTCGACAATTGAATCATCGAATACTTCACAAAATGAACGAAATGAACTTTTCAGTGCCCTCCATTTTTTACTGGGAGTTTTCGCTTGCTCCTATTTCAATTGATTTTCTAAAATTGTCGATGTATACATGCTTGGTTTACGATCTTTCCATGGTAAGGCTTGTTCTAATTGCGCCGCTAATTGAAGTAACGTAGCTTCATCAGCGAATCTACCTGCAAACTGCATCCCAATAGGTAAACCAGTACTACTCATCATCAAAGGTAATGAAATTGAAGGCTGACCAGTTACGTTTAATAAATTCGTAAATGGTGCATATGAGAAAATTTGTTCATGCCATTCTCGTGCATTAATCGATGAATTATCGGCATTTAGTTCACCAATTTTTGCTGGCAAATTTGCCAAAGTTGGCGATAATAAGATGTCGTAATCCGTAAAGAATCCCCCGACCTGTCTGGATACCATTGCATTAGTATTAATCGCATCTAATAAGTCCGAAGCTTTTAATTCCTTCCCATATTGATAGTATTGCCAGATAGCCGCTTCAATATTTTTATCAGAAGGTGTTTTACCAGTTAAACTCGCTGCAACTTCAATCGTTTTATAAATATTCGCTGTCCATATATTTAACGTTGCATTAGCGAATGGTTCTTGCTCGTATTGTGGTGAAGCCTCCACTACAATATGACCTAACTCTCGGCATAATTGAACAGTGGATCTACGTCGAGATTTTAGACACACTCAAGTTAATTTTTTGTGTTGCGCAACGGCCATTTTTGGAGTTTTCCACATCACGAGTAAGCCCGTCAAAGCGAAAAAAAACCTTTGACCGCTTACTCAGGATGTAGAGTGGAAAATGCATTCGAAGTTGCGCCTGAAAAATGTAGTGGGATAGTTTTCTTTGTCTTCTTTTTTACACTACTGCTCAGCACATTTTTTCGTAGGCATCAGCATATGATTTTTTTATTATATTGAATAAGCTGATAGATTTTGATTTTAAGATACAAAGTGACTATTCTTATAAATCAAGTGGATAAGGATTTTGATTGATTGTTTCAGTCTTCTTCTTAAACTGATTTTTCTATCATTGATTAGAAAGACAATCCTTTTTCTTGTAGATTTCTACTGTTATCTTGAATCCGTTATTTTAAATCATAGAATTCCATATCGTTGAATAGCGATAGTAGAGAATTGAAAAAGTTAACTTGTCTTTGATCATCCCAACCTTCTTCAAAATCAGCCATCAACCAGATTACTTCATCTAAGAAAACATGTTTTACAACGTCTTGCCAATGTTTTCTTTCCATATCTGTAATCTCTACAAACTCAAAATATCCTTTTTTAAATAAGGACCATTGTTTGATATCAAATATACGGTCAGGGGCTGTATCCAATGCATTGTGGAATAGAAGCAATGCCAATGCTAAATCATAGATTCTTGGTAAAAAGGTAGCGTTATCCGGGTCAATGAGATAAGGCTTTGCGTAGTCATTATAAATTAGATTATCTGCCTTATAATCATAGGGTGTAGCCACTGATGGTAATTTCAAAACCTTTAAGGCCTCTTGCTGTTCAATAATTCTGAGTATTTGTTCACTTAATTGACCTTCATCCAGTGAAATAGTGACACTATTTATAATAAAAATTGTCATAATTCCATATTTCTATAATTCATATTGTCATAAACTATTTCTACCATTTTTAGGGCGGTCTTTTTGGTTATTACATCTCGCACATCGACGAGCATCCAATCTACTAAAAGACCCTGTTATCAAATGTTTGTATAGAATCTTTCATCTTCTCGTAAGTCAGCTAACGTACGCTTTATCAATGAACCGATTCCTTTATATACTCCTGAAGAACTCGTTAATGTCTTTTCTGTAACTCCTAAAAATTCACTTAAAAGAGAGTAATCAACCCTACCATAATGATTATAAATATGAATTATTGCTTTTTCTAGATTTGCCCTTCTTATTAACTTTTGTTCAGATATACTTTCTTTCGCTGAATCAGAAATAAACTTCGCTATTTCTGGATAATTACTTTTTATAATCTTCTCAGATTTCCCCAGAAATTTATATGCTTCATGTACTAATTAATAGCAGCGCTTGCTGACATACTTGTCTTGTAAGGATCCAGGGAATCAGGTTCAACATAACAACCTTGTCTCTCGATATACTACGCTTCGCCAGCCGACCGTATGTCCAAAGGCTTCTCCATTCGCGCATAGCCTTCGACCAAACTGATCGCCAGTTGGCACCGAATTCGACCGGAGCGTTCACTTTAACGCTCGGTCGGATACGAGATATCCACTGGGGTGCAATTGGCGTCCAGCATGAGTGTAACTGTGTTTTTCCGCTGTTCTTCGTTTGAATCGCCAGCACGATCATCGGTAGTATGTCCGCCCGAAGGACGATTGGAGCCATCGTCATCACGATCTTACTTGTCGCGTGTACTTCTTCTTCCAAGATCCAGTCGTTGATTTGATTGATGACATCGGCACCAATGCGTCATGAGAGAATGATGAAACGGCGGCTTAACCCTTGTGAAAGCTGAGAGAAGTTAATGTTCAGCAGCCCTAATTACTATACAAAGAAACGCGAAAAAAACGACTTTTTACTTTTCTTTCCAATTTACCTATCCACTCATCTTTTCAGCCGGAATTGGTTGTCCGCTTTGAAGAAGAACTAATCCCGTTACTTTATCTTCTACCGTCTCAAATGTAACTTCAGTGTCTATGACCTTCATAAAAAACTTCGTATCTGAATCGGAATACAGCTCTATAGGAGCTTGACCAGCAGGCTGCATGAAAAGGATACCATTTTCCTTAGTAACTACTAGTTTCAAACCAAATGGTGTTACATATTCGCCTACATAAGTATCTAAAATCTCTGGAGTCACGGCGATTACTATTTTTTCATTTGGAAAATAGCCAGGCCAATTATACTCTCGGGCGATAGCTCGCTCAATTTCCCGAAGTATATCGTCACCTTCGTTTGAGTTCAGCATGATGACAGCTCCCATACCGTGATTCTTGTACATCATCATCTGGGAAACAAAACCTTCGTTCCATCCGCCGTGACTAAAACGGGTATTTTCCTCGTCCCCTTCTAAGAAAAAGCCAATTCCCATATCGTTTTCTACCTGATGAGTTAACATCTGTTTAACAATATCCGCTGAAAACAACTGGCCTGATTTATTTTTCAAAGCTAACTGCAATTCCAAGCCAACACGAGCAAGATCAGAGGGAGTTGTCCAAAGACCTGCCGCTGCCATCTCCGGATAGACATACCATTTACCTTGAACCGGTTGAGACTTCCAAGGATGTGCGGTAGCGGCAGAATCATGCCATTTCTCAGGAAGAGGTTGTTCATATGTGCTTCTATCCATTTGCAGAGGACCCAGTAATAATTCATGCATAATGTCCGGAAAACTCTTATCCAAATAATCTGATACAGCCTGCTGAGCGACAGTTGTGCCGCCTCCAGAATAACGGAATTGGGTTCCGGGCATTATGTTCACCCGAACGGCAGGAGTGGCGGAAGAGCTTTCTCCATCAAGAATTTGTAAAACGGATGGTGCATCAACATTTCTTAGATAGCCTGGAAAACCATCAACAGTAAGTCCCGCTGTATGGCTAAGTAATTGGCGGAGAGTGATTGCAGGCTGCCAGGCACCGTTAGCTGGAACCTTCCAAGAAGTGAGGTAGTTGTTGACATCTTCATCGAGATCAAGCTTGCCATCCTGTATCAATTTCATCACAACTGTGGCAAAGATCGGTTTGCTGACAGATGCGGCCTGAAAGAGTGTATCTGTGGTGACAGGTTCAGGTTTCCCACACTCCTTTACACCAAATCCACATGCCCACTCAATCTCATAGTTGTTAATCACAGCGATACTAACACCAGGTGTATTGGTAGCATTCAACCTTTCTGTGAGCGTAGCCTTTTCATATTGGTTCTTAAGAGTACCCTCTTTCAGTAAGCCATTTACGATTCGTTCAATTCTCTTTTCAATCTCCTGATTCATAGCGTATTTCTCCTCCTTCAAGATAGGAATACATAAGTTTATTCTAAATACACATCATAAGTGGAGTATAATTGTTCCAAACTTTGCTGATGAGCTTGAATTCGCTCCTGATTTTTCATCTTTATCCCCATTAATACGAGGGATAACAGATTCATGGCAGCAGCCTGGGGGATGATTCCCGTGTCTTCGTCTAAGTTTCTCTCCGTCGTTAATGTAATATCAGATAGGAGACCGACAGGAGAAAGCTTCCGATCTGTTATAGCTAAGGAGGGGATTTTCCATGAATCTAACTACCCAAGATTCTAATGCAATACTAAGTGCAGTTCAAACTTTAGCAAACATACAGATTAATCCAAATCTAGAAACCTATCGCTACGACGTACTAAACATTCTGTATGAAAAATTAAGTTAAAGTCCTCATTATTTTGGTTTGTTGACAATCAAAAAAATCTAGTGAATCCTATTCTATTTAATATAGAAGAATCTACAATCCAAGAATACCTCCAGTATTTTCACAAACATGATCCGTTGCATCCAAAAAAACATTAAACAAATACTAGCCATACAAGTAAAAAGGAGCTGATCACATGGCATTTGTTGGAGAAGAAGACCGTTATATCTTGAAGGACTTTGTCCATATTGATAATCCTGTGCGAGTGATTGATTCATACGTTGTTAGTCTAGACCTAGGAGAACTAGACTTTATGATATATTCAGGGTCACTTTTAGGGGTCACTTTTAGGGGTCACTTTTTATAAAAAAGTTTAAACATTTTCTACCTTCGATCTTCAACAATCGCGCCCGTTCGTTCAATAATGATTTAAATAACAATATCGTATTCCATAATTTTGGCAGTTTCTCGAGCAACTTCAGAACCTAATAATCGCTTTACAATATGAAATGACATATTGATGCCTGCTGAAATCCCACCTGACGTAATTACATTGCCTTCATCTACAAATTTAACTTCTCGTTGTACTTCGACTTGAGGAAATTCTTTTTCTAATCTTTCAATACTTGCCCAATGAGTCGTTGCCATTTTACCGTTAAGTAAACCAGCCTTTGCTAATAATAAAGCACCTGTACATACAGATGTCATTAGTTGCACCGTTTTCATTTGATTTGTAATCCACTTGATTACATTATCTTTACGTACTTCATGCTCCCTAGCACCTAGACCACCAGGGATAATTAAAATATCAAATCTAGGTATAGTCTCGAAACTGTAATCTGGCTGTATCTTTAACCCATTACATGCAATTACCATGTTCCCTTTTTCTGATACTGTTTCTACTACAAATGGCTGATGACCATTTTCTAATTCTGTGACAGAAAAAACTTCAAATGGACCTGCAAAATCTAAAACCTCTACATCATCAAATAAAAAAATTCCTACTCTCCACTGTCTTTTATTCATATAGGATTCCTCTTTTTTTATTTATTTTATCTTCGTTTAATTTACCAGAAAATTCACAATTTTAGTTAAATTAATCTTCCATACGATTCTGCCCTGTTCAAAAAGTTTCTTCAATAATCTGGTCCTTTAAATAGCAGTGAAAGGACGTGTTTTAAAAATAAATACACGCTCCATCTAACCTATATATTAATTAAAATTTAATAATTGTGAATACATCTTCATTCTGAGAAAAGTTTCCACTAAAAGAATATATCCCTTGCTCTTCTAATTCAAAACCGAGTACATTCATCCCATTTTCTAAATGCAATGGCTTGAGATGTCCTATTTCTCAAGCAGTACTCATAACAAATACCATCTTACTGTTATATTCTTAATGACCGCTTTTTTATTAGGTCTATTCGATGTTGCTTAAAATTATTTGATAGATTTAGCACTGGAACCATTATTATTCCAGATCTATTAATTTTGTTCTTATGGTAATTACATATTTCACTATCAAATTTGCATAAATAACTCAGAAAAATCTTCTTCGGAAAAGACGGCGATATTATTTCTTCTTAGCAATGCGGTTGTTACACCTACACCTACTAATTTTGTACTATTGAAATCACCATTGTAAATCATTGCACTACCACAGGATGGACTATACTCTTTTAAAATAACCTTAGTTGCGCCTACTTCAAGCGCTTTCTGTAATGTTGCATATGCTCCCTTTAAATAAAGCTCTGTTACATCTCGTCCAGATTTTTCAACCACTTTCGCTCTTCCATCAAGAACATCTTCACCATCTCCGCCGACTATTTCAGCGGGCTCACGTGGCGTCGAAAAACCTCCCATAAGTTCAGGGCATACAGTTACTGCCTTATTTTCTAACACAAACTGTTGAATTCTTTCGTCTAAACTATCTGTTCCGTTATAACGTACCTTTAATCCTGCTAAGCAGGCACTTATTAAAATCATATGCACACCTCATTTTTAAGCGTTCGTATAAGTACAACTATAGCTCAATAAAAAATCCATCAGCAGTTCTTACTATCATATCGCTAATGATTCTAACCTTGTTCCCTCTGTGCGGTAATCATCTTGGTTCTACGTCGAGATTTTAGACACACTCAAGTTAATTTTTTGTGTTGCGCAACATCTGTTCACATCACGAGTAGCCCGTCAAAGGTGAAAAAAACCTTTGACCGTTTACTCGGTATGTAGAGAGAAAATGCATTCGAAGTTTCGCCTGAAAAATGTAGTGGGATAGTTTTCTTTGTCCTCTTTTTTTACGCTACTGCTCGGCACATACGCATCAGCATATGATTTTTTTTATTATATTGAATAAGCTGATAGATTGTGATTTTGAGATACAAAGTGACTATTCTTATAGATTAAGTGGATAAGAATTTTGATGATTGATTCAGTCTTCTTCTTAATTTAAAGCTGATTTTTCTAGCTTTGATTAGGAAGATAATCCTTTTTCTTGAGATTTCTACTGTTACCTTGAATTCATTATTTTAAATCATAGGATTCCATATCCTTGACTAGTGATAATAGAGAATTGAAAAAATTAACTTGCCTTTGATCATCCCAGCCTTCTTCAAAGTCAGCCATCAACCAGATTACTTCATCCAAGAAAATATGCCTTACAACATCTTGCCAATGCTTTCTTTCCATATCTGTAATCTCTACAAACTCAAAATATCCTTTTTTAAATAAGGACCATTGTTTGATATCAAATATACGGTCAGGGGCTGTATCCAATGCATTGTGAAATAGAAGCAATGCCAATGCTAAATCATAGATTCTTGGTAAAAAGGTAGCGTTATCCGGGTCAATGAGATAAGGCTTTGCGTAGTCATTATAAATTAGATTATCTGCCTTATAATCATAGGGTGTAGCCACTGATGGTAATTTCAAAACCTTTAAGGTCCTTTGCTGTTCAATAATTCTGAGTATTTGTTCACTTAATTGACCTTCATCCAGTGAAATTCCTCTCTTCTCAGCATGACCTATTATTTCCTCTAAATCCTCTTTTATTTCCTGCTCCTCAAAATCAAACTCATCATAGATATCCAGACCTTCTTCATTATTCTCCGATGATAAGTAATGAATACGCCCAAGTAACTTACCAGCCTCATAAATTTCATCATCTTTCCCCGTATAGGACATGCCCTTTATAAACGGATAAACCACCCATACTGTTTCATCTACTTGTTGAGGATTGTCAACACTCATTGGGACTGGAGCTACAATAGGAACCCCAAGCTTATGCAATCTTCCTACGAAATTCGCAAGCTTCACTGCTTCTTCAATTGGCGATACCGTATTTTTAACAATGTAAGACTCGCCACCTTGTTCCACCTTATAAACAGGAGCGTAAGGATAAATACTTTTTGGTTCTTCAGTTACATCAAACAGAAATTTTTTTAACACCTTTTCATTACTCATAAACTCACTTCCTTATCTTTTTTATCTTTATTGGCTTAGCGTTTGGTCACTCACTTTATATTATTTTATATATCCCTATCTACTCGGACTCTCCGACAGTGCAGTCAGGGGAAATTACATCCCACTTTCCAAACAGTATTAAACCTGCAGCTTTAGCTAAGAATATAGAAGCCTCGTTATCGAGCTGGCATCTATACTGTGGTTCGTAACCGTGCTCATAGGCGTATTTGCAGATTGAACGCACCACTTTACGAGCATGACCTTTTCCTCTAAAAGATGACAGAGTTAATACGCCGAGATCCGCTATTTGTACATCTTCTTCCCAAGGATACATACTGGAAGCACAGACCAAGCGATTTTGCTCAAAAGAACCAAACACTGCCCAATGATCCAACTCCACAGAAGCGTCATCCAAATCTTGTTCAGTGGCGGAGGATTCAAACTCTGAGAAAATCGCATTATCCTGCTCTGTTAATCGGCGCAATGCTCCCTCTTGGTTTTCTTGTAGCAAGACGCTCTTTTCTGCTTCCGAAAAATAAAAAAGATAATCGGCGCCATGTAGTGTAACTCCTCCCTCATTCAATTTCTGGCGGAAGGCTAGATCAGAAAGGTCTTGTCCTTTAGAAAGGTCTAACTTCTCAGCCATTTCAGGTGTTAAGACTGTCAAAACCCGACCATCAGCTGTTTCCAGCACCATGACCCGACTGTCTTCAATCAGGTCATGGTTGATGGTGACAGTAAAATTTTCATCGTTGTAGATAACGTCTCCATTTAAAAATTGTGACTCCCAAAAGTCAGTTATCGTTTGTGAAAATAATGGCATACTTATTTCCTCCCTATAATTGAAATTCTATTTAAGAATATATATTTATCCTATCATCTCATTTTGATTTCTTGTTTTTTCACATTCTAAACCTCCCCCTTTACTATATTCTGGTATACTTCTACTTCAAAATTTTAATTATTTAATCAGCCTTCCCCCATTCAAGGGCTAAATTTTTTTAAAAGTCTTCAATTGAAATATCTGCATTAATTGTTATCGCTACTTGAATTCCCGTAGCCTCCAAAGAACAAGCTATAACTACTTGAAAATTTATAGAAGTAAGCAACCAAGAAGAGTTCTTAGTTCAGAGTGTAAAAATTCTAAGATCGCTTGTTAAATTTCTTCAAAGGACTTAAAAGACTCTCTATATCCTCGAACATTCAAAAAATAATGGTGGATTAAATCCACGACTATTTTTTCACAAAATCCGATATTTTTCTATTTCTTAACTCATTCTCTAGTTTTTCTTCAGCCGATAGCATTACTTCTTTTATTACACACTTAGGATCGTTGTATAAACAACAATCAAACAACGAAGATTTGCCTTCAATTGCATGTATAATATCTAAAAATGAAATAGCTTCCCAATTGTGACGAAGTGTATATCCACCATTAGCACCCGACACGGAGTTAATCATTCCTTCTTTTACTAACTTGGTTAGTATTTTAGATAAATAGGTGGGAGAAACATCTTGCATCTCAGCTAATTGTTGAACACCCATTGGTTTATTTGGTGTTTCCTTTGCAAGAAAAAGCATTGTGTGTAGTGCATAATTGGTAGCCTTAGAATATTTCATTACTGTTATTCACTCCAATAAAAGACTTTATATATCCATAATAGCACTGAATTTAAGTTGTTTCAATAATATTTATGTCTTCATGTTGGAAAAAAGATGTACTGTTTCATTTACTGTATTAAACGAGATAGTTGGAAACTCTCTAATTCTTCCAACTGCACATTATCCATAATCTCCTTCGTAATTACTTTACTAATTACAGGAAATAACGTGATTACTGAATGCATAACCGCTATATAAAGTCCTTTTTATTTAATCATGAAAACATAGTCGTCTTTAGGCATTGGTCGCATCCCTACTTGAATACTTATTCAAGCATCGGATTATGTCCACTTTTTTGAAATTTAATCACTGTCGTTGTATTGTAATTAATCATTGTATTGTATTCAATAAACTCACTGGGCTTACAAATAATCGAAGTCACTAAGAAGTAGTAATACACTTCCTTTGTATGGATTCATGAATTGTTACGTGTCATACACAGTAAAAGCTTGCCCCATAAATAGTTGAGTGCATGCATTTCATTTACAACATCTTTCCAAAAAAGTTCATTTCTATTTCCTTAAATTCTCTTCAAAACATTGACATTATTTTAGGCAACACTTTTGATGAGAAACTTCGAAAAGCTACCAATATTTATTTTTCCATTTCAATACCTAAAATAGAAGCAGTCTCTTGTTTAATGCCTTCCACTTAGATAAAATATTTCTCATATATTTTATAATACGTTCTCCGCTTTCTGTTAATGAGATACCGTTTCTTCCACTATTTAAAAGAGGAATACCTAGTTCCGATTCTAAAGAAGCAATATGATGACTTATCCCAGATTGTGTCATAGCCAATTTCTCCCCTGCACTTGTGAAATTTCCAATATCGACTACTTTGACGAATATTTCTATTTGAAAAAGGTTCACTATATAACCTCCATGTAAGATTTATCTTTCCATTCGACTTCTTCATGTTTATTATCAAAAATATGAATTTTACTTATTCGTTCTATCATAATACAATAATCTCAGAAAAAGAGGAGGAGATATAATGAGGAAAAAGATAAAGGTTTTCTATGTAGATGCTTTCACAACGGATACTTTTGGGGGAAATCCTGCTGGCGTAATACCGAATGCAGAAAATTTAACAGACGTAGAAATGCAAAAAATAGCTAATGAATTAAACCTTTCAGAAACTGCCTTTCTTTTACCGTCAACAAATACAAATGCAGATTATAGAATAAGATACTTTACACCCACCGAAGAAGTTGATTTTTGCGGTCACGCCACTTTAGGTACAGCATGGTTAATGGCTACTAAGAACAATTGGATCAATAAGGATGTAAAAATAATCTTTGAATCTAACATAGGACTAATTCCCGTTAAATGGATTATGGAAAACAATCAATTAACTAAAGTGTCCATGACCCAAGTACGTCCTCAAATAAAAAGTATAGACATTAACCCCAAAATAGTCGCTGATCTTGTTGGTATACATGATACAGATATTGATAATAGATATCCAATAAAAATAGGGAATACTGGAGTCTCCCATCTTTTGGTTCCAGTTAAAACACGACAAGCAATTGACCGGGCAGAACCTAAATTAAAGGAACTTAAAAAGATGAACAATGACTTTAACATATCCACCACACATCTCTTTACTTTTGATACAAATGGGGAATTTGATATTTATACAAGAGATTTTTGTCCAAATATAGGAATTGATGAAGATCCCGTTACAGGAGCAGCAAACGGTGCATTAGGTGGCTATTTATATTTAGAGAACATCCTAACTAACGGAGAGAGACATCAATTAGTTATAGGTCAAGGACATGCTATCAATAGACCTGGGATTCTTTATGTAACGATTACTCCTGATGGGGAGAATCCTATTATTGAAGTAGCAGGACCAGCAGTTGTTTCAATAGAGGGAGAAATATTAATGTAGAGACCATTATAGAACAATTCCTTACTCATAAAATCTCATAACAATAAAATGTACTCTATAAGATAGACACTAAAAAAATCTTTCGTTGTAAAACTTTACCCTTTGTTATTTTTTAGCCAAACCGGTGGAGTATTGATACTAATAAAAAAATTCATGAAATAAAAAGGTAGAAAAAAATCTAAACCCCTTTTTGGAAGAGATGAATGACCGTTGATTCTAGTGTGTCATTTGAACGTTTATAGGGTGCGACGGTCTGTTGCTTGAACTCACCGTTGCGGTCGCATGGTATCTGGATGTTTAAATCACCGTATTCTGTATGTAACGTGCGTGAATACGAACCATTGCGTGAATTGCCAGAGTTGAAGACAATTCGATCATATTTTTCGTAATCTAAAAAAGCCGTTAGTTCTGTCGCAAGTAGCGTATTGACCGCTGTTTCTAAATGCGAACGAAAAACTTCGGTAATATCTTGTTTTTTTACTAGAGCTTCGACGATTTCTGTTGTAAACTGATTCATAGGGAAGACCTCTTTTCTAGGATTGGTTGTGGTGACTTAATTCTACCAAGAAAAGGTCTTCTTTTTTTGTCGTCTTATTTCATTTACACAAAATATTTTATACTCTCTAATCTTATAAAAAGATCAATATAAAGTCGTATTTCTTAGAAATACAATAGACTTAAGTGAAAAAGCGTATGGTTATATTGACTGAATAACCTATATAATAAAATATGCAGAGGTCGTTCTACTGCATGCACACCTGTAATAGGGGTCCCGCCACATCACCATCAAGCTAAGAAACAAGATAACCCCCAAAACAATATTTTTGTTTTGGGGTATTAAAAAATATTAACTTGATGGGTATTTGATGCTACCCCATACCCATCAAGCTAACAACGTAAATTACTAGATACCAAAGATCATGGTTTCAAAACTAGCCAGAAATAGAAAATTAGGCATGACAAAGAAGCCTATAAAAATACAATTTTTTTCTAGGCAGCTTGCCTGTCCTTCACCGTCGTTTCATACACAACCCCAAGAATATCAAAGACAGTCATCTTCTTATACCGATGGCATTTACGACCATTCTTTTTGAGTAAATGATAAAGGCGATGCAAAATTTTCAAAAGTTCTTTTGTGCCAACTGCCATTGCTTGAAATATTAATGGAAAGTAATCTTTAATCATATAAATCGCCCTGTATTCACTCAACTCCTGCTTTTTCTTTTCAAGCAGTAGCTGCCGCATTTGAAACATGGTAGAAGAACAGATGTGAATGCCGATAAGTTGGCCATATAAATGGCACTCAAGGCGTTCTTTTTTGATTGTTTTGCTTCATCAATTTCAAAGAATAACTTCCATGTTTTAAATAAAATCTCAATCTGCCAACGCAGGGAATAGAGGGAATGGACATAATCAGTGGGGACTTCTTCTGGCGATGTATTCGTGATATAGACATTCATCCCCATCAAGTGCTTACTTTTCTCCTTAATGCCTTTCTTCTTTTCTCGTATGGCTTGGTTTTTAAGGCGTGTTTGCGTTTGATTGTCTGTTAAACGATGGATAATAACACGTGAAGGAAGCTTCTGATTTTGACCTATGTATGCCTCGGGGATTTCCATCGTCCGCTAATGCTTATAGCGTGATTTGGTTCCATTGCTACACAGACCCCTTGCTTTGAAATTAAGTTTGAGCAAAAATACCTCGCAAACCCTTATTTTACGAAAAGAATCCCTTTTGAAAAAAGATTGATCAAAAGGGATTCCTCTTTAGCAGTTTTAAGTTAGGTTTTTATAAAAAAGTTTGATTATTTTCTACCTGTGTTATTCAAGAATTGCGCCCTTTAATGGAATAACTAAACTTCATTTTGTGGCTTTAAAGTGTGTTTCCAAACTTTCATTTAGGAACTTTATTTCGCTTAACGTTGTAAATCCGCATAAATCTGACGGGACCCCGTAAAGAAATAAGTTTCATGCTTATTGGAAAGTAACCTTATTGTAGTGGTAGTAGAAATATAAAAAGTCCCCAAACCCTCATTGGTAAATTATTCAATTTTTTAGGGGTAGGGCATGGCGTGATAGTAAGGCGCCGATACGGTTGTTTCCGGCACCAGGAAAAAATTACGGGATGGCGAGCGTGGGAGAATTTATTTTTTAGGATACATAATGTTCTCTCATTCATTCATTTATTTGCATGTGTAACGAATTGTGTGTGCACCTGGTACAGGAAATCCATGCCGCAGTATGCATACCGTAATCTTTAAAAAACGTTTCGACTGGTTTTGAATAGACGCCTGTCGCTTCAAATTCCCATTGACGATAGCCGTCATAAATTGCAATGGTACTTTTCCCTTTACTTATATCTAACGCAATCACATGTTTCATTTTAACCTTCGCCTTATTACAGATTATAGAAGCCTTCACAATACCTTATCGATTCCCCTTTCTTATACACAATTCTTTGGACCCAACATACTAAACTGATTCATTTAAGGGCGTGAAGTTAGCCAGTTTTATATACGGACTCACAAATGGTCCCAGAGGCTGGTCGGCTTTACTTCACTTCTACTATAAAAAAATAGTAGCACAAACCATGCCTTGGTTTGTACTACTAATGTTAGTATGTTTTTTATATACATAAGTTATTGTAATGCTAAACTCGTAGTAAATTCAAAACGATTTTCCTCTTTTAAATGATTAACATAGCCAACAATATAAATATTCGCTATCCTTACTTCGGATTCTGTAAATTTTTTATAGAAAGTAGGTGAAAAGGAGACCGACAGCTCTACACTTTCGCCGGACTTAATATTTAGTTGATTGCCTGCCGCAAGCACTCTAAACGGATTAGTTGTTTCTCCCTGCTCTTCAGGATCATTGATAAAGCCAAATAACACACTATTTTGGACAATTGTGTAATCACTCTTATTAGTTAGTTTAATTATATATTCTATCCTAGTGGTTGGATTAATGTTTTTTGAAATTAATTCAAATGTAATATCATCCATAATGCCAGATTCAGTCTGATCAAATTTAGGGATGCATCCTGATAATATAAAGCAAAATAGGACTATGATAAATACTTTTTTCATAAATTAGTAAAGCGAATATTCTCGTTGGATCGTCATAGGATCTGAAACATAAGTAATACTAGTACTAGTTGAAACACTTACATTAAATCCAGGAAGTCCACCACTAACACCAGCTGAGTTGTTATAAACTGTATAAAAATTACCAGTTACTCCAACTGTGGCTTTAGAAACAGGATAAACTGTAGTTTTCCAAGAATTACTTTGTTGCCATGTCGGCGAGTATTCTCCAGCAGCAAGAGAAGAACCACAAGTAGCACTATTAATTTGTCTGAAGGAACCATTAGAGAAAATTTCAAAAGATGCCACTAAAGTAGCTTTATAATTAGAGTTTTTAGAATATGCTTGTGTCCATGAAGCTTGTCTCCAACTAATGCCATCGTCTTGTGCCAGAGCCAGAGTACCTCTTTTATTATTTATAGACTGTAATCCTTGAGCAGTCCTTGTCGAAACTAACTGATCTGCCTCATCGTAAGTAATATTTTCATTTTCTGCAACGTTCTTTACATACTCTTCTCTAGTGATATCTTTAATAATAACACCTGGTATAGGATTATCTTCTAGAAGATTAATAGGTGCATTTAATTGATTTTGACTTAGTTCAAACACTTCTTTTGAGTTACTTACTTGAGCAGAAACTGGTGAAAATAATGGAACCGATAACATAGTTGTACATAAAGCGGTTACTGTAATTAAACGTATTTTACTCTTCATTTTTACCACTCCCTATATTATATATTTATTTACTACATTTATATATTAACATTAAAAACCATATATTTAAACCACAAATTGTAAAACATGGGTTATTCACCATGATTAGGGGTTGATTTCCGCTCTACCAGTGTGCTTTTCCGCTGACGCTTCGTTTTCGCGCAGAGCAGAGCTTCCTGGGGACGTCCGCTTCAGTTACCTCATCATTCAACTCCTTGATAATATCCTTCAATATAAATTGCCTAGCCTTTACCGAGATTGTGTTAACCACATCTCATTTAAGCCTAAGAACGTGTCGCACCAACAATATGGCCCAATTGCTGAATAAGGAAAAATCCTGCATATAACAGGATTTTTGATCAAACTTTTATAAATTATCATTCTAAGATCTAAAAAAACAGTTCATCTTTATTTTAAACGGTATAACTTTTTTCAAAACGGTACAACTTTGTTTTAAAGATACAGCAAAATGATTTATGTATCCTTCTGTTCATATGAAAATGAAGGCATTAGTCCGGCAAAGTCTCCTGCCAAACTAGCAAGCGGCTTAAACTTATCGATAGCTATTTTATAGTTTCCTGCATAGATTGCTTCATCTATTTGGACACATTCAACTTTTCCAAGCACTAGATAATCTCCACCGACAGGAATAATCTGGTCTAACTTAAGTTCTATTGAGATTGGCGCTTCTAGCACTGCCGGCACATTCAAAACTTTACCATTCTGGACAGTCACTCCTGCAAGCTCAAACTCATTTTTTTCTGGCTCTACACTAGCCGATGAACGATACATCGCTTCCCCAAGCGACTCAGGAACCATATTAATTATATATTCCTTTACTTCACGAATGTTCGTTAACGTATCCTTAATGCTTCCCATTCGTTCATTAACGCCCGGTCCTATTGAGATCAAAAGGGTTGGTGGATTTCGAGAAGCTACAGTAAAAAAGCTGAATGGCGCTAAATTTAAAATGCCATCCTTACTTTTTGATGAAACCCATGCAATCGGTCTTGGTATTACAGAGCCAATTAACAATTTATACATCTCATCCTCGCTCAAATCAATTGTATTAAATATGAGTTTCTGTTCTTTAGACATCTATTCATTCTCCTTCAACTATATTTGATTAAGTAATATGTCGAGTCTATAATAGAATTATTATTGACTTCTGAATTACTCATGAATCTATCCCAAATTATAAACACGAATACAAATAAAACTAGTATGCACTTTTTTGTAAGATACTTACTTAAAGGAGAGTGATATTATTGCCAGAGTTAAGTAATAATTTTATAAGGCGCAACAAACAAAGACCATTTGACTTCACATTATCGTTAATCGGTGGCAAGTGGAAAATGAAAATAATGTATGAATTATCTTCCGATACGATTTTACGTTATGGAGAGTTAAAGCAGAAAATTCCTGCTATCACTCACAAAATGTTAAGTTCTCAGTTAAGTGAACTAGAGAACTCTGGAATTGTTCATAGAAAAGAATATCCTCAAATTCCTCCAAAAGTGGAATACTCCTTAACTCCAAAAGGAAAGAGCTTAATGCCAATATTAGAGGAAATGTGCAAATGGGGCGTAGCAAATCAAATATGAAAACTTAATTTTATAAGGGAAAAAATTCTATATAAATAATTTTAGCGATAGATCGTAAAGTAATAATTAAACTAAAACATGTTGATTAAAGAAGATATTGCAGCACAGAACCCCTTTAGACAAAACATATCTAAAGGGGCAAAACTACGCTTTGTTTTACGGTATGACTTTACTTTAAATTTACAACAGCAGACTTTCGGAACAGCAGCGTGCTTGCTACGATCGCAACACAAACACGATACCTGCAGTTCCGAACTCCGGAGCATAACCTTCCGTCGTATTTGGAACAGAACATGCAACAAGACAAGTACGATTTTACTTAGAAGTTGACTCGCGTAACCCCCTAGCTCGCAAATCGTGTTTAATTATACTATCTATCAAATAACAAATCATGGGGATCATCTTCCTCCCTGTATTTATCATCCAATCTTGAAATTCCATCTCATACTTCTTAGATCTCTTATATCTATTATTGGGTACAAAAAGAGTTTGTTGCATTTCATCTTGTTCTTGAAAAACGCATCCGTTGCATGATAAATTTCCATAAAATTCTTCACCATTTTCAGCCTTCCACCTGCTGGGGGGATGTACAAAGGCAACGGAAAATATCACTTCCTCTATATCCTCATTCGTTCTAAAATGAGTCCAAAGCGTGTTCTTTCATGTATTGACGAATGACATCTGCCTCTGAGCTTAATGATGCTTCCCCTTTCACCTCAATCTGAACGCCTCCTTTTATTAACATATTTCCAATAAAACAATTTTGCTCTGCAGTCACAACTGCTTCTCTTGCAGATTGAACTTGTTCTTCTGTTGCATCTGGAGCCAAAACGATGTGTGGAAAATGAACGATTCTCACTCCCTCTTCTGATTGGATTGCCTCCGTATCCATAGTCAATCCGGCAATAGGTAATTGTTGAGTATCGAGTGTAATAGTAAGTGTTGAGGTATAACAAGCTGCCGCAGCAGATACAAGTATTTCCATCGGATTTGCACCTTCCCCGCTGCCGCCGAATGATTCCGGAATAGCAATTTGGGTTTGCAGTTGGTTAGCTTTGATTCTCCCATTACCTTTAATATTTCGGTACCAGACCGTATTAACGTTTGTTTTCAAGCCAGTCATTTGAATTCACTCCTTTTTATTGTCATATCACATAGTTAACTAGTTAACTAGTTATTTATAATAATTCTAATAAATTAATTTGTCAATATCCTTTTTACTGCATCCATGCCACCGTAAAACAACAAACACGGCAGAAAATACATGGTGCACCTGAATTCTGCTATGCAATAGCTTCGCCACTTGATTTTTTTTCTCCTTAACATTAAGCTAGAAGTTATCCAGAATACTAGTAAAGTAAGAAAGTCGGTGAGTCGTCATAGTGCATTCTAGTTTGTTGTTTAAAATCGATTCCCGTTCTTCTCTGCCAATTAATGTGCAGATTAAGGAACAGATCAAATGGTTAATCGGCAAAGAGCTTCTGAAACCTGGGGACTCCTTACCTTCAACCAACCAGTTGGCGGATCAGCTTTCCATTAATAGAAATACAATTCAGTGGATCTACTCTCAACTAAAAGAAGAGGGTCTTCTGGCGATTCAAAAGGGTCGCGGAACACAAATTGCTGATAAAGACAAAATCGAAGTGTTCAAAAGGCAAAACCCCCATTTTTCGTTTGTAGAACAAACCATTAAGCAGGTTTACGAGATGGGCTACGATGCGGAGAACGTCCTGTTGTCCGGATTTGCCTATGTACAGCTATTTGACCAACCGCTCGAGAAGAAACTACGCTATCTCTTTATCGAGTGCAAAACACAATCGTGCGTCTTTTATCTTGATGAAATCAAACTGATGGCAGCCGCTAACGTTTATACGATCGATATGGCTTCACCAGAAAATATCCTTAAAGAAGCCATTCACACTGCAGATGTGATTGTGACCAGAGCGGATCTGGCGGAGAGAGTGAGGATGTTGGCTGACGTCGAACAAAAAACTATCATCACCGTTGGTTCCACAAACGATGTGTCACTATTGCTAAACATATTGGGACCTTAAAGACCCGCATCAAAACCCTCTTTCTTATGATAAGGAGAGGGCTTTGATTAATTTTCCCTGTCTATCCCTCTAATTAACAAATATAGCTGTTGCTTTGAAAAAAATTTTGATTAAAAACATCTCACAAACTAGCATTTTACGATAATTTAAAAAATCCATTCTGAAAAAAAGATTTAAATTAAGATTTAAATATATAGGATAGTTAGTCTATTATAAGGCTAATTATCCTTTTTTATTTACATAATTGATTTAATAAAATACTGTTGGAAATACAGACATTCGTTTGGTTGAAGGACGTAGCCTCAGTGCGAATCTTGAGGAGATCATTTATGAATCCAGTTGTAGGTCTGGATGTCGCAAAAGGTGAAAGTCAAATTCAAATGTTCTTGGATAAACAGGCCCTATAAAAATAGTGTAAAAGTTGAACATACGGTGGAGGGACTAGAAAATTTGGTCTACTACTTAGATAGTGTGGAAGACTATCCCTTTCCACTAACCAGTTAACGAAAAGCCCTTCACAGATAATTACATATACAAAAAAACAAATATTTATTAAGAGAGCCTGTTGGATTAACTATTATCTATCTTTTTTAATAGTTTATTCATATAATTAAAGTGAATACAAGGCGAGCAACGGAAGCACGTCCCATTTACTTTACTATACTTATGTTTCAATATTTCAGGAGGTATTATTTATGCAAATCATCATCAGTGTACGCCCTTAATAAGGGACGTACATTTCTTTAGCCGCCCAAAATTTGGAGGCTATTATGAAACCAATTTACTTTGTTTATACAAAAGCATTTTCTGATTTTAGTTCCCGCATGCAGTTTATCGGATTGTCAAGTGCACTGTTAATAAGCCCTTATCCTGAGCTATATATGACCTTATTTTTTATAGGGAGACAAGTTGGGGGCTTGATGATAAGTTATCTTGCAAGTATAGTTGCAGATCGTTTTTCAAAACGCAGAACAATGATTTTTTCGGAGTTTGCAAGCGGTGGAATTGTATTAAGTCTAATTTTTTTAGAACATCCGTTGTTTATTGTATTGATTGCTTTTTTTCTTGGAATAACATATGTATTTTTCGATGTGAGTTATCGTGCATCCATCCCCTCAATGTTTGGTAAAGAAAATCTTACGAAAATTAATACTCTTCTTGTACGACTTGGAGCAATCATGAGTATTATTGGCTTTACGGCTGGTGGCTTTATTTCTGCATTTTTTTCTTACAAGTATTTACTTGTGTTTGATGGAATAATGTATATCGGATCAGCAATCGTATTGTTAAAAGTTCGCTGGATAGAACCATCTTTGTTACTAAGAACAAATGAACAAAGACAAGCTAGCCAAAACATTATAATGGGAGATGGGTATTTGTTTTTGCTTATAGTGGGCTTTGTCTATCCACTAGCAGCTTCTGCTTATCAATATGCCCTGCCGCTTTTCACATCTATAAAAGAAAATGGTGATTTATATAACGGCTTGATGTGGTCAACGATTGCTATTGGTTCTTTCCTTTCTACGTGGTTTATTAAAAAAGAAGCTGTAAACGAACGACGTTATATTATAAGCTTACTATTGTTTGCGTTTTTTGTATCATTAACCTTTATTTATGAAATAACGTCCTTCACGTTTTTTATTTTATTACTAATAGGAGCTTCTGAAGCATTCGTACAAGTGAATCACTATACACTTTTACAGCGCAGCCACGAGAATGTGCGAGGTCGCTTGCTCGGTCTTAACACACTTGCAACAAGATGTGGGTTTTTAATAGGCTTTTTACTATTACCTGTACTTACGAAGTGGACTTCATTAACAATTGGAATTTGGCTAATGCAAAGTGCTTTAATCTTATGTTGTGCAGTTTATATTTGGCAAAAAAATAGATGGTGATCAATTCTGTCACGGTATAATTGCACCTAGATTCGACTTATACTTGCACAAAGAACTGCTTTCCGATTCTGTGATATTCACTGGAGGCTTAAAAATTATATTCCATAGTACGGCTGTCATAAATATCCAAACTGTTTAAACCTCAAAAACTTTTTGCTTCAAAAGCAAGTACCAACGAATCAAGTAGGAGGAAACTCTGCTCGATACTCGCTTAAAACACCGAACTATCGTCTTTTAACTCTGGTATATCTTGTACTAGACATAATAAAAAGCCTTATCGTGCATGATAAGGCTTTTTTCTGTGGCATAATTATTTTTTTATCGAGTTAGCTCATTTCTCACATACACGTTGAGCTGGACATGTTTGTAAGGCAGAAAAGTGTTTCCCTGCACTTGTTGATTATGTTATTTATTAATCTCGTACACTAAACTATTGATAAGGTCAATGATTGATTGCTTGGTACTCTCGTCTTTCACTGTAGCATTATTGTTAAATCTAGTTCCGACAGATGGAACTAGCAACGACCCATTCTCAACAATAATAGTATCAATCATCTCCAGCGTAAGCAGTAAAGATTCATGAGCTTTGTCTCCGCCAGTAATCGACGGTGAAGCCGTTATAACAGCCACTGGTTTTTTATAAAGTTCACCAGATGAAACAAGCCACTCTAGCGCATTTTTCAAGACTCCTGGTACACCTTTTGCATATTCTGGCGTACAGATTATAAGCGCATGTGATTCACTTAACGTTTTTCTAAAATTCTCAACAACAACTGGTGGTTCCGTTGCATCTATATCCTGGTTAAAATGCGGAAGGTCTTTTATTCCGTTATAAATTGAGTAATCAATACCTTCAGGAATAAAAGCAGATATAGCCTTTAATATATTAGTATTGGAAGAAGCTTCTCGAATGCTACCTGAAATAGCTATTATCTTTTTATGTTTGCCCATTCTATCACCTCTATAAATAGAATACTTGTTCAAATACATAGTAATCAAAGATTTTGAATTATCTTATGAAAATCTGTCAACTTTTACAATAAAAAATCAACTTATTTGTAATTAGGTTTCTTAAATCTCTTAAAAAATATAGGCTGGCCATGTGTATGTTATTCCCCAAACAAGTTTATGAGGCGCTGGTTGGTCGTTGATCTGTCCTGGTTATTAATTGTTGTGAGAAATAACCAAGGGAGGAAACCTTCACCGCACCGACCTACCTCCGAAAGCCTAAAGTGCAAGCTGTACCGATTAACTCCATAATAAAATTTTACAACTGTTAACGGGAACATTTCCCCTTTAACTATGCCCTTATTCCTTAGGTCGAATAATGCATCATCATCGTGGAAAAATACTATTCGTCCTTTTTAGGTATGCTCACTTGGCAAGAAGAATTGCATTATCAGATACTTTGAATCCATTTTTAATATAAAATTTTTCTGACAGAAATCCCTTAGAAGTTGTTAGCACAATAGTATTTATATCTTTCTTTTTAATGTCAGATTCTATCAGTTCTAAAAACTTACTACCTATTCCTTGTTTTTGAAATTTTTCACTTACACAAAATTGATCGATGAAATATTCCATTCCTTTTAGACATGGCTTTTTTGCCCCAATGCTCAATCCAACAAGTTCATCACCTATTTTTAGAACGTATCCAATAAAATAATCGTTTTTCATGTAATTTTCAAAAAAATCTACAACTTGTTTCCTTGACTCATATACATCATTCCAAGGTTCCTTTGAGAAAGTATCAATAAATAAATCAACACAGTCATCAATTATGTCAACTTTCAATGAATATAAATCTGCCTTTAATTCCATAAATACTTACCTCCATCAAATTTAATGTATATATATCACATGTGTTGATTAACCAAAAGTACACAATATTTAATGAATTCAGTTCCCAATGAAATGCGAGTATTTCTTTCAAACCAATACGCCATTCAATCGGCAAGGTAGCACAAAGAAATTGGCGTGTAAAATTAGCGAAAAGATAAGCGTTTGCAGTTGTTTTTCTTGTGTCCTTCTATATGCAGAAATTTTAGTAACACATAAGCAATTAACGCTGAAAAAAGCTGGCTAAATACGGCATTCTTCGTCAGGGGCATCCCCATGCGATTTGTGAAGCTAACATGCAGTTTAATGCTCGAACGTTCGTTTGTAGTTTTGAACTATTGAATATGCGCCTAGTTACATAAAAAAATTACAAGAACTTAACAAATACTATTCCAATAATAGTCAATACTAGAGCGGCAATTCTTCTACTATCAATTTTCCTTTTTTGTAAATTAAAAATTCCAAACTGATCGATTATTACAGCCATAATCATTTGTCCCAATAGAAAAACCATAGTAGTTAGAACTGATCCAAGTACAGGTAATAAGACAATGTTACCTGTTACAATAAATATGCCAAATATACCCGCCATATATACCCAAACAGGAATACGGTTATTTTGAGTATCATACAAAGGAATTTCTAAGCGACGTCTAGTAATCAAAATCATAATTAGCAAGATAATCGCGCCAACAAAAAAAGAAATAAAAGTAGCCCCTAAAAGAGAGCCCGTTGCAACGCGAAGTTCTCCATTAATAGCGGTTTGCAATGGTGGTAAAAACCCAGCAAAAACCCCCAGAATTACCCAAATAATTTTACTATCCTTTTTCTCTTCTGACGACGCAGTTAAATCTCTTTGCTTTTTAGATTGAACCAATGAAATAGCTAAAATCATAATGATAGTCCCGATTATTCTAGTAGTACTAATAGAATTGGCTGATACACCAAACCACTCAAAGTGATCAATTAAAACTCCTACAATCATTTGCCCAGTTACAGTTATTATTGTTGTAACTGAAGCACCTAGTTTTAAAAAAAGAATAACATTAGCCACATGAAAGCCAATACCAGCTATTGCTCCACCGATAAAAACATACAATGGATATGAAAAATCAATCCCAACACTGATTCCTGCAGGATTTACTATTAAATTAATTATGAGTAGTATCACTGATCCAAAAGAAAATGCGATGAACGAAGCTGTTAAAGGTGTTTTTGAATAAGAACCTAAACGAGCACTTATAGATGCCTGAATAGGGAAAAGCATACCTATAATTATCCCCATAATTAAGTAAAGTATGATGATTTGCATAAATTTACCCCTTTTATTTTTAAAATTGAAAAATATTAATTAAATTTGATATTTTTTATACTAATTTGAAACTACAATCAAAGACTTTAAAGACTTTTTATATCTCCGATTTACAAAAAAAATAAAGGCGGATTTTTTTTACAGATTTTTTTTACGAGATCTGATATTTTCTGATTCTTTAACTCTTCCTCCATTTTTTTCTCTGCTGAAAGCATTATTTTTTTTAAAGCACATTCTGAAAGAGAATCTAAACAGCAATCAAATAAAGATGATTTACCCTCAATAGCATGTATGATGTCCAAAAACGAAATCTCTTCCAATTTTCGGCTAATGGAATAACCTCCATTGACACCTGAAGAAGAAATAATCATCCCTTCTTTAGCCAATTTAGTCAATATTTTAGAGAGGTACGTTGGAGAAACTTTTTGATTTTCTGCTAGCTCCTGTACACCAACAAACTTGTTTGATGTGTCCATTGCAAGAAAAAGCATAGAGTGAAGAGCATAATTTGTAGCTTTTGAAAATTTCATAATGATTGAATCACCTCCAGGGCGGGATTGCCACCTTAAAATTTTCTTATTCCTTAAAGCGTCCGATTGTTCATCTTTTACTTGATTACTTCAAGACACAGAAGTATATCTTCCGAAAATCCCTATCCAATGTGCATTCAATTCTTTTCTAAAGAATTTTCCATGAGCTTCCCTAATATCCCCATTTGCACATCATCCGAATTTTCCTCAAATCGACAAAAGGGTATGGAATTTATTCCCATCCCAATACCCTCTCGTTATACCAACCTATAAAATCCCCTACAGTTAACACTAATTCATTAAAACTTTCATCCAATTGTTCATTGCAATGATAACTAGTTCATATTAGCAAGAGGCTTTACCTTCTTTTAGCAGGTGTTTAGAACCACTGAATAAGAATTACAATCAGATTCATCTTACCACCTTTTAATATGAGAGATGCTAATGATGATAATTTATTCTCACAGTTTATGAAAGTAAAAATGGAGGCAAGCCCTACAATATGATCGTGACTGTTTGTGCTCAGGTATCTTTATCACATCGAACCATCCCGAGTAAAGGCCACCCTTTGAGTAAAAAGGTCTAAATTTTTTAAAATTTTTCAATTGAAATATCTGCATTAATTGTTATTGCTACTTGAATTCCCGTTGCTTCTGAAAGAACAATTTCTGTTGGTGCAGGCTGAGCAGCATCACCAGCTGCATACACATTTTTTTCTGATGTTCTTCCGAAATGATCAACAACGATTAACCCATGTTCATCTAAATCACAAGAAAATCCTTGACCAATGGTATTTGTTGTATAAATAGATGGGGTAATAAAGCCTGCTTCTCGCTCAACTTCTAACCCATTTTGAAAGGCGACACTACACAATATCCCATTATGCCCTTTCATTTCTTTAATCTTATCGGTGATCACATTTATCCCTTTATTTTCTAGCTCTCTCTTTTCATTTTCCTTTACTTCATGACCGTTTGTTGCCACAACTAAATCATTTGATAAATTAAAAATTATTTTAGCAGTTCTTGCAACATCACCTGTTTCATTTATATAAATCAATTTTTTATCCTTTAATTCCCAACCATAGCCATATGGAGAAGTAAAAATACTTTTATTATAGTATTGCTTAATATTTGGGATAGCTGTCTGTATTTTAGTACCATCTGTCAAAAGGATTTTCTCAGCAAGATAGTTTTCACCATCTTCTGTATAAATTTTAAAAAGCTTATTGTCTGATTGTTTAATAGCCCTAACGTTTTGACTAACGATGGAATGAATAGTAGGATATTGATTTAATTTTTCTTTTGCTGCTTGCATAAATTCAATAGCGGCATTTCCATTTCTTGAAATACTTTCTTGAAGCTCGAATGCAAGGTGATCATTATTTGTATCAAACAATGCGACTAATCGATTCGCCCTACCTAATAATAATGCAGCATTCAATCCTGCAGGTCCTCCACCAATAATTGCACATTCAAAAATTTCCATCTTTTTTCCTCCAGTTTTTATCACGAATTAAATTCCAATAATTTGCTTTAGATTTTCAAAAGGAATATATCCAACAATTGGTTCATGTAATTTATTATGAATAATCAAACGGGAATGAGGGATTCCAAGCACCTGATATTCCGCTGCAAGCTCTGGGCTTTTGTCAACGTTCACTCTTAAAATTTTCACCTTATCACTGTATTCTTCATTAAGTTGATTAAGAACCATCCCAAACATTTTACATGGGCTACACCACTCTGCCCAAAAATTTATTAACACCATTTTTTCAGTTTTTAAGTGTTCTCCTAATTCTTGCTTTGTTGTTACATGAGCTATTGTCATAATTTATCCTCCTTCATGGAAATAAAAATCTTAAAGATATAATATGCTTTTAGTATTATTTACTTAAACCTACTATCACCCCTTCCAATACATATTAAGGACCCTTAATGTCGATAATTAAGTTAAAATTTTTTAAATTGTACTATCGAAAACAACTGCCATCGCAGCTTTGTATCCTTCTGCAGCAGCAACTATTAACGAAGATTGACCTAATTTTGCTGTCTCCCCCGCTGCATAAATATTTTCCTGCGACGTTCGCCCTGCCTCATCTGTCACAATGCTACCATTTTCATTTATTTGACAACCCAGCTGCTCTGCAAATTGATTTGATCGCACAAAATTAGGTACAATGAATCCTCCAACTCTTTCGATTTCAAGTCCTGAATTAAACACTACTTTGTTTAAATAACCGTCCTCACCATTTAAGCTTTGAATAGGTTCAGTAATAACAGTTATATCTTTTCTTTGTAGTTCATTCAATGTCGGAGCAGAAACTTCATGACCATTTGTCGCTATTACTAAATCCTTTGACCAGTTATAAATAAGCTTCCCTTTAAAAAGAGTATGTTCTTCATTTTCTGAAATAATAATTAGGGGTTGATCTCTTAATTCCCATCCATCACAAGTTGGGCAGCTAAATAAACTTTTCCCATAATAATTTTTAATATCAGGAATCGTTGGGAATCCCTCTTGAACACCTGTTGCTAATATAATTCTCTCTGCAACAATCTCTACCTCTTCCAACGTCTCAATTTTAAACAATCCGTTAGATTGCTTTGTTATATTCATAACTGTGTTTTGATAAAAATGAACTGAAGGATATTTTTTCACATCTTTCAAAGCTATTTCTTTAAACTCTGCTGGTTTAATCCCATCACGTGTTAGAAACCCATGTGATTCCTGCGTCACACGATTCCGATTTGTTCCATTATCAAATAAAGCGACTTTTTTACGGGACCTCCCTAAAATCAAACTTGCATTTAAACCAGCGCCACCTGCACCTATAACTGCACAATCAAATAATTCCATCCGTGTGAATCTCCTCCATAAGTTGTTTAGATTACATGTTGCTTCGTTAAAATGCCAATTTCAGCATTACAACATGCATTCTAGCTTAAATTAAAGTTTAAAAACAGAATGATTCTAAGCTATGACCACTCGAAAGTTGTTTAAAGTAAGAAATAGATAAGTATCGTAAGAAATTAAATTAGACTTAAAAGACTCTTTATATCCCTAATTATTTTAAAAATAATGGTGGATTATAAATCCACGACTATTTTTTCACAAGATCTGATATTTTTCTGTTTCTTAACTCATTCTCCAGTTTTTCCTCTGCAGAAAGCATCACTTCTTTTATTACACAATTAGGATCGTTATATAAACAACAATCAAACAACGAAGATTTGCCTTCAATTGCATGTATAATATCTAAAAATGAAATAGCTTCCCAATTGTGACGAAGTGTATATCCACCATTAGCACCCGATATGGAGTTAATCATTCCCTCTTTTACTAACTTAGTTAATATTTTAGATAAATAGGTGGGAGAAACATTTTGCATCTCAGCTAATTGTTGGACACCCATTGGTTTATTTGGTGTTTCCTTCGCAAGAAAAAGCATTGTGTGTAGTGCATAATTGGTAGCTTTAGAATATTTCATTACTATTATTCACTCCAATAAAAGACTTTACACATCCATAATAGCACTGAATTTAAGTTGTTTCAATATTTATGCCCTCATGTTGAAAAAAGATTACGGTTTTCCCCTGTTTGATATGATCATCCGACAGTGTATTTTATGTCTAAATGAGCAAGAGCGTAACAAACTGAAAAGTGGATTGAAGAGGGACGAGGCTCTGTTTCAGATTATAAATCTTAACTACATAACCTTGAGTGAATACATATTTTTAAATTGTAAAAAGGTAGACAATCCATTCTAATTATATGATTGAACCTCTCAAAAAGAAGTGATTAAAACATAATTATCTCCACTTTCAAATAAAGTGTGTGTACCAATAAAATAATCATTTAATTTGTTTCAACATTATTTCCGTTAGTTCATTTATCAAGATTCCCCATAATGATCTACTCCACGGCCTCCTTTATCGCTTCCACTCGTTTTAAATAATTAAAAATTTAAATTCAAAGATGTTATTGCTTAAATACGCAATAACAAAAAGTCGTCTATAATCTAAGTGTTATTCCACAATTCCGCCCTTTACTTGAATTATAAGTCTTTAATTTCAATTAAGATTTGGTTGTGAATATGATGTTCCATATGCTCAAGATAATCTTGGAGGTCCGTATCTATCGGGAATTTATACCTTTCCTTTTTCTGTATTAATATATTTATAAATACTTAGTAACCAGTTACCAATCCCTTCCTCGATTGGTTTTCCAGTCATATGGCAAAATCTCTTTTAATAAAACAAACGTGTCATTTTCAACTTCTACAACAGCCTCTAAGTTTTCTTTTGAAAGCTGACTGATTAACTCCCGGCACCGTCCGCATGGTGGAACAGCATTTCCTTCCGAATCAACTGCTACAAAGGCCTTTATTTGATATTCGCCATTTTTTAACATGTCTACAACAGCTGCATGCTCCGCACAAAAACCCATGGAACAAGCTGTATCTATACTAATTCCTGTATAAATATTACTATCTACAGTTTCAATGGCTGCACCAACACTTCCATACTGAACAAAATCATTTAATTCTGTAGGTGAAGTAACTGCAGTTGCAATCTTTTTTAATTCTTTATGATTCATAAGTGTGAACCTCCTTTTCTAGAAACATGAAATCGATTGGGTAAAAATTAAATCCATCAATATGAAAATCAGTAATATCTGTACCAGGAACTCCGTTTAACCAAATAAAAATTGTCACGAGATATTTTTCAATTTCCGCTTCAGATAAGTCAGGATTTCTATTTTTGTTGACGACAGAGCTTCTCGTTGATAAAAAGGTACCGTTTCCGTCCAGCTCCATCGCTCCGCCTTCAATAACAAATTCTTCCATAACAATTCTTCCAATGGTTAATTCCCGACTGATGCGTTCACTCATCAAAGCATCCTCTGCAAAAGGAGTTTTCTCTCCCCAGCCATTAAATTTCGGCCCCCAAATTTTTAAATTCTTATGTTGTTCATAAACAAAAATCGGACCATTATCCCTTGACCACACATCATCAGTAGGAGCTAAAAAAAAATCAATCATATTCATATTGATATCTTGGTTCTTAGGGTATGGTTACATTATATTGCTTCACACAGTGTCAAGCTCAAGGATCAAGTCAAAGTCTATTTGATTTCATTTCAATGGTTTTCAACCTCATTTTTAGCGGAGTATTTGCCCCTATACTAAAGCAAAAACACCCATTCGAAAAGAGGTTTTCAAAAGATATAAAAAAGAAAAGGAAGTAGAGAAAAAATTCTCTATTTCCTTTAACTAACAACTTTTCTAATTCCCCCACCTATATAGGTAGGAAACTAAATTTTTATAATGGCTAATACATCTTGACCCTCTGGATCCATGCCGGCTTCAACGAAACCGAAGCTTCCGTAAAAGTCTTTAGCTACAGGATTATTTGAATCGTAACAGATTTCAATCTCTTCTAATCCATCTGTTTGTTTAATTTCATCAAGGGCTAGAAGCAAAGCTTTGCGCCCGATACCTTTGTTTTGATAATTTTGATCCACCATAAATCGCCAAATTGAAATTCGTTGTTTTGTTTCAGGTACCCACATGAAAAATCCAACAGGCTTACCTTCTAAACAAATTGCTCGTGTTTGATAAGATGGGTTAAATTTTGACTCAACGAGTGACCACATATTTTCTGCTACATAATCATACTGGTTTTCAGCTACAGATAGGTCACAAATTTCCTCATAATTATTCTTATCCACATCGGTAAGGGTTATATTCATTTAATGTAATCTCCTTTTGAATAGTTAGTAGCTTACTTTCTCAGAAAAGACAAAGGTATTATCATAGAGATAATTATTATTTCTTTTTACACTTTTTCCAAATAATTTTTGCTATTTTTTACCATATCCTTCCTTATCTAACCTCCTTTTCAGCTAAAACCATTTAATTTTACAAATCTAAATTATATGCTAATTCAAAGCAATTAACTGAAAGAGAATACTTTCTGGTCGGTTATAAGTAGTTTGCAACCGAACGTCCCTAACAGTGCAATACGTTATGCTGTATTCTAAGTCCATAAATCCATCTGTATTTATAAGCTGCTTTGAACAGTTGAACATACCGTAAAGCGCTCTAGGATATCTATTTTTCATCAATTTGTTTGTAAAGTATATTCTGGGTAATCACCAATGCTTTGCTCTAATAACTTAAATGGCTGTTTTTTTAAATGGTGATTGAAGAAATCTAGTGAGTAATCGTTAATAAGGTGGTGAGCACTTCGTATATTGACTCCATCCATCTTTTCATATAACGGTAAAAACAAGTAAAAATCGGAAAAACCCATATGTGTCATATTTTTAATTTGAAGCCAATAATTTTTATGAAGTGCAGCATCTTGATTCTTCGATAAAATGGCCTCTATAAGTCCGCTAAAGTCCTCATTAGCATTACTTTCATCAGCACTCATCAGCATAAAGGGTTTCTTCAACCCTGCTGCCGTAACTGGACGTTTACCATATGGAAAACCATCCATATTAATAGCTGCTTTAATTCTAGAATCCCTCATTAACATCTGAGTAGCTGTTGCTCCACCAAATGAATGACCAAACATGCCTATATTTTGCATATCAATACGGGCCGTAAAACGATGGTCTGGATCAGCTTTAGCCAACTTTTTCACTTGGCTCAGTACAAATTTCACATCTTCTACCCAAACTTCATTAGCTTCATCCCAATAAGTGACTAATTCCGAATCTTGTGGTACAAAATTAGCTACTCGTCCATCTGAAAAAATAGAAACTACACTACTGTAGGTGTGATCTATACTTACAACAATATATCCATGACTGACTAATTGTTCGATCTGAAAATTGTTCTGATTTTTATGTCCATTAAAACCATGTGAGAAAATAAGTATAGGATAAGAGGATTCCTGATTGGATATCATCACATTTCAATGGCATTTGTTTTGACATAGCCCAAAGTTGTAAATAAAAGTTTGGGTAAATCCAACACTTTACTGTACGCCTCGGCAAATACATCTCCATCAGAATGGTACTTAACTGACTCACCTTTAACCGTTGCATCTGCAGGATACCAGATTTGTACCATTAACTCTCGTTTGTCGCCAGATTCGGGTGTCAGCGTTTCTTCTCGCTGCCTATCCAGCCAATCATAGGTAACTGTACCAATTTTGTACGGACCTGTGGGCTTCTCAAAGGTGAACACTGGAAATATAATTGGTAGAGCCACTGCTATGGATGAATAAATCACAGATAGCGCTGATAATGTAATCAGCTTTGTAGAGGTCTTGTTAGCTACTCTCTCTTTAGGCTTGGATTTCAATCTGATGGCGAGAATTACTAGTGGGACTACTGTCATCGTATAGGCAGGAATCATTTGCCAACGCACACCTTCAATAACCCCATGCATCAATGTAATGATGGCGGAAATACCAAAACCAATAAGCAACTGACGCTGCGATTTGTTTTTAGCGAAAATTAACCATCCTAATAAAAAAATATTGAAAACAATTAGTAACATTTCAATAAACCTCATGATTCTATTACCGACCTCCTCATAATTGCTAAATTAAATAAGACCTTCTTCTGTTGGGGAGATTCAAGCTTTAAAAAAGACAAAACTCCTTGTTTGTCTTTCTTTCTATTAACTATTAATAGCGTGAATTCATCAAGAAAGTTTTCAGGCACAATATATGTAACAGCCCATTTGTAATCTAGAGACTATAAAGAGAAAAAAGTTCTTTCATTTCTTCCTGAAAAGATACATTTGCCTTTGGAACTCCCTCTGGATTAACCACAACTCCTTTTTGACGATGATTTAAAATAAATCCTTTTTGTTCTAGCTCTTTATACGCTTTGTTCACCGTGTGTAAATTGATTCCTATATCTGCTGCTAATGAACGAACAGATGGTAATCGTTCACCTGGAACAAGCTCCTACTTTGCAATACCTTCAATAATACGATGAATAAGCTGTATATTAATTGGCGTTTTAGACTCAAACTCTAGATGAATAATCAAAGGAATCCACCCTCCTCTCTGTATACGCTGAATTCTTCAAAAAAGTATAATAATCAATCATTACTTTTTCCCAAAACAATTTCTGCTATTTTATTAGCATATATTAAAGGTTCAGATTCTTCATAATTACTTAGTACCACTATAGTCAATCGCTCCCCTGAGAAACGGATAAGTTGTGATTGGTATCCAGCCCAACCTCCTGAATGCTCTAAGTAATGACTATTAAAATCTTCACCAATAGACAAGCCAAAAGCATAGTCTTCATTATCAATAATGTTCACACCAGTTGGAGTAGTTTTTGGTCCTACCTCTCCCATTCTTTTTACAAGTTCCTTCCCACCAACAATACCTGTAGTGAAGTTTTGTCCCCATTTTACTAAGTCCTCTACATTTGTATGAACCGCTCCATCACCAGTATGTTCCCAAGGACTTTCATAAATTTCATATGCCCCTTGCTCAGTCTTAAAATACCCACGAGCAACTGGAATTTTGGTAGGATAGCTATCCACGATTGTTGTGTCATTCATATTTAAAGGTTCAAAAATGCGCTCCTTCGAAAATTCGCGAAGAGATTTTCCACTCACTTTTTCAACTACTAAAGATAATAAAAAATATCCTGTGTTACTATACTCAAATTTTGTTCCGACTGGAAAATCTGCCATTTGATGATTTCCAAGATGCTCTAGCGATTGTTCAGCAGTTAATTTTTCCTTATCTGAAAACCCTTCTTTTACAGCTAGTTCCATATAATCTGTTAAACCACCCGTATGATGAATTAAATGTCTCAAAGTCACAGGTTCAGCATATGCACCTAGGGAAGGTACGTACTTTATTATTGAATCGTCTAGACTCAGTTTTCCCTCTTGTTCCAATAGCAAAATGGAGAATGCTGTAAATTGTTTAGAGACTGAGGCAATATTAAAAATCGTTTTTGTCGTAATCGGCAGGTTTTTCTCTACCGATTCCAAACCAACCGCCCCTTTATAAGTAGCGCCATCGTCGAAGCTCGCAATATAAGCATAACCGGGTTGATCTAGCGATATTTTATTAAATAATTGTTTAATCGCAGCATCTGTTGTTGAATTGTATGTACTATTCTCAGTACCTTTTGGCTGTTGATTTTCATTTTCCGTTGAATTAGAAGAGGAGTGACTTTGTTCAGAATTTTGAACAATCGGCGTTGAATTTGTATCCTCCTGCGTTTTTTTGTCTGAAGATGGAGAACATGCTGTTAAAATTAATGAAGATGACAACATGAGCGACACAGTAGATGTAAAAATACTTTTTTGGTTCATAGTGAAAAACTCCCTTATATTAATTTCTTTGCGCTTAAATCATGACTATTCATATCTTACTTTTCCAATTTAGAGTCATATTTTATGATAATAATAATTATTTTGGTCTATATTCCTACAAACGGTAATAATGGATGACCAGCTCCAATAAATCATCTCGCCATTATCTTCCAAATATAAAGGCAGTATTCAACCCAACCGACCTTTTACCAATAATGGCGCATTCTTAAAGCATGACACTCTCCCCTCTTTACAGACATTGCACACTTGTGATATCTATAATCAGATTAAAAAAATCTTTAAAGTATATAGCAAACTGTGCTCCTCTCTGTTTGCATTCCGAACAGATCGACACCCCTATGCAAAGGCTCTTCTTCAAATTAGCGTTTTTTTATAGCAATACTAACTTCTGTGACATATTCAGCTCTATCTAGTGTAATAAATGCATCTGTATAATATATTTCAATAAATGGTCCATCTAAACGATATCCATTTAAATGTGCCCAATCATATAAGGCACTATATGCATAACTGATACTGTCATAATTACCTATATGTATGGTATAGATAGAATTTCCTTCCTCAAAAAACTTTATTCTAGTATCCTTTACTTCTTCTTCTACTTTTATTGGTTGGCATACTTCTACATCATACTGCGAATTATCCCCCTCCTCCATTGAATGAAAAATTGCCAAATGTTTGCCCCTCAAAATTGGATTCTTTTTATTTATGGATATTAGAAGTTGATCTATTAACAACTCCAAGCCTTTTTCATCAACATTTTTTCTTATACATATAGCATGAAATGATTTTCTAACTCCCCGAAAAACGTCATAGGTGTTAACCCTTGTTATCTTCTTCTTCGGTTCAATATAAGTTTTCATTTCCTCAATAAGCTGATAATATTCAATTGTTTTTTCGTACAATTCAGCAATCTTTTGTTCATAACTTTCTTTAAGTGTTTTGGTATCCATTTCCAAGACTTTTTTTATTTCATCAATGGAGAAATGGTATTTACGCAATAATTTTATCTTATTCGCTTTAGCAATATCCTCTTTCGTATAATATCTATAACCATTCGTTTCATCTTTTTCTGGCTTTAATAAACCTTTCTCATCGTAATATCTTAGCATTCTTTGAGATATTTTATTAATTCTCGAAAATTCCCCTATTTTATACAAGCAAAACACCTCCTTGGTAGCACAACGTTAATCTACTATCTTATATACATTTCTATACAAGATTTCTCTATATAAAATAAACTCCTCGTTCGTTAAAAGTTGTGGATAGCTCATAATTTTTAGTGGTAAATCATCCTTTTCCTTGTGAAGAGGAGGTTGTACATATTCGAAGGAATTAAGGCGATAACCTAATCGCTCATAAAAGCCTATTCTCCGCTGAGCCAATTCCGTGTCAGGATACTCCACCTCTAATAGAATGGGCTTTTTTGACTCTTTCATATAAGCGGCCAACATTTTTCCACCTACTCCACTCCCGCGCAAAATTGGATCGACAGCAATATGTTCTACAAACCGAAACGAAGGAAATTCCCATGCTGCTAAAAAAGCAACAATTTGGTTGTTGTTATTCGTTTCCGTAATAAGACGGTAATAGGGTTCGGCTAGTAACCCTTTCTGTCCTGCATAAGTTCTTCGCTCACTTTCTGGAAATGATACTTCCATCAGTGCAAAAATTTCATCAAACTCTCTTCCATTCATAATCACATATCTCCCTAATCTTAAACTTTTAAATAAAAATGTAATGGGGGTACTACATTACCACTTAATAATAAAAAAAAGTTGTGATTTTTTAAAAACAATTACTTCAATTACATTAGCTAAAATTATTATGCTTCAAAAATATTCGCTAAATAAAGATATCCTAATAAGTCTTTCCTGCCATGTTCCAATTTTATGTAGCTCACTTCTTTAATCATAAGTCCATTAATTTTTCATGTCCTATTCTGTAAGTAGTTTGTTTTCATCGTCTATTATTAACCATGTTCCCCCATTATTAAAAGACTCGATCTTCTGTAAAGCACTTTACTAATAATTGTTGTAAATTAGTTTTTAATCATCATTAATTATATATACATATTTCCCCAATTCTCAATCCAGTTTTTCCTTATCAATTGTCTAAGAAATTAATACTCATATACTATCCCCTAAATCATATTCACCTTGACGTAATTCATTTTGTGATAAAACTTTATACAGTGTTTTTTTCATCTCAATGATTATTAGTTTTCACTAATTGGGCTTTTATGGGCAACCCTACCTACTTTCTCTGTTGTTGTTAGATTATTAGGCGGAAGCCTTACTGCCCGTTAAAGATATTATAAAGCTTCACACAGTGTTAACCTCAAGGCTTTTTTCATTAGAAAGGATATCCAAGACTTTACTTCAGCTAACCTGACCACTTTTATCTTGCGCCCGAGCAGTTCTTCATCATAGTTTTCTAATGTAATCAATTTCCCAATAGAGAGAAAATATAGGTCTTAGTACCAAAGTCTTCCTTTTCGATTATTCTCCTATATCTAAAATATGTGTTCAATTCTTAGTCCTTGTCTTCTCTTAGAAATCAAAATTATAATAAGTGGCAAACAATAGAAAGTAGAGGTGTCCAGAATGAAAATTCTTATTATTGGAGGAACCAATTTTATCGGACCATACGTGATTCGCAAACTTCATACCATGGGTTATGATGATATTACCTTATTTCATCGTGGCAAGACTGAAGTCGACTTACCTTCTAACGTAAAACACATATATGGGGACAAAATGCACTTGGAGCAACATAGGGCGGCATTTAAATCCTTATCTATCGACGTAGTAGTAGATATGATTGCCTTCACAGAAACAGATATCGAACCCGTATTGCATACATTCCGCGGCATTACGAAACGGCTTGTGATGATCAGTAGTCAGGATGTTTATCGTGCCTATGGTGTAGTCAGACAGGCTGACAAAGGACCGTTAGAACCGTTACCGATTTCGGAGGATTCTGCAGTTAGAAACAATCGTTACCCTTACAAAGATCCAGCCAAGGATCCAGATGATTGGTGCAATCGTTATGACAAAATCCCTCTAGAAGAGATAGTCATGAACGACCCTTACTTTACAGCAACTGTTGTACGTCTGCCCGCGGTTTACGGACCAAATGATCCGCAGCATAGACTGTTTCATTTTTTCAAATTAAAGCCATTGCATAATGACCGACCGTTTATTTTACTGGATGAAGGTTTTGCAAATTGGCTTTGGTCACACGGATATGTGGAGGATGTCGCTTATGGCATTGCTTTAGCGATTACGAATGATCGTGCAGCAGGACGCCTATACAACATAGCAGAGCTTCAGACGAGAACAATGTTGGAATTCATTCAGGCTATTGGTGATCAGTTGAATTGGCAAGGTAAAATCATCCAAGTTCCATCTGGTCACCTTCCAGACGAGTTAGGTATTCCCTTGCGTACGGAACAAAATATTATCGTCGAATCCAAGCGAATTCGAGAGGAACTAGGTTATCGGGAAATTTACTCTTTTAATGAAGGCCTAAAAAAAACATTGGATTGGGAATTAGCTCATCTGCCTGAGGAAATTAATCATGTTGATGACAAGGACGATGAGATGCTAAATGAATTGCGCAAAGCCGGATTAGTTAGTGCAGATCAACATTTATAAGTCAAAAACCCAGAATCAGCAACCACCTATTATTATCAAGTTTGCTACTTTTTACTGACTCAATCCTTTACGATAAGCAATAAATAAGCTGGGTATAGATTACTCCCATACCCAGCATTTTTTCACCTCTAATGGCTATGTTTAAAAGAGTTTAAAGATTATTGTGTTAATCAAGATGTTATCTTCATACAGGTATCTCCATCTAACTTTTAGGCTAAGGGGTCTTACTACCCAACCATTTGTTAATGTAATCTATCGTCGTACATTAATTGAATTTGAATACCAAAAGGATCTTCAATTATACCATATGCTTTGCTAAAAACATTATTAGACAATGGAACAATGATTTTTACTCTCTCATCTGCCGTCAAGCTCTTATAAAAATGTTTGATTTCTTCTAAGTCCGCACTTTGAATACACAGTGAAGTGTTATTCCCCACTACATATTTTTCTGTAACATCCATTGTATCTTCTGCTAGCATTACCTTTGTTAATCCGATAGATAAGACGGAGTGAGAAATATAATTTTTATTCTCTTCCGTAAGTTGCAGAGAGCTATCGCGTGTTGCCATGTCTTCATAGGTAACGAGTAACAATTCCTCTGCATTAAAGTGCTTTTTGTAAAATTCGACCGCTTCTTCAGCTTTTCCGTTCATAGATAAAAAAATGGCTACTTCTAGTGTTGTACTCATAGTATCAATCTCCCTATAAATAATAATTTTAGGTAAATATCTTATCAATTGATATTACCCTGACCCTATTTTAAGATGTAAAGGTATCAAAATATGACACCTTTAAGGGGTTTTAATAATGAAGAAGTCAGAAAGATTAAATGACATGATTAGATACTTGAACAATCGTGAGTACTTTAATTTAATTGATCTAATGTCTAAATACAATATTTCGAAAAGCACGGCTCTGCGTGATATTAGTTCATTAGAACAATTAGGTATGCCTATTTTTGCTGAGCATGGCAGGCATGGACGTTATGGTCTCTTAAAAAAAAGACTGTTATCCCCCATTATCTTTACCATAGATGAAGTGTATGCTCTGTATTTTGCAATGTTAACGTTAGAATCTTATCAATCAACACCATTCCATTTAAGTGTTACTAAACTAAATGAAAAATTTGAAAACTGTCTGTCTAAAAATCAAATACAGCACATTCACCAAATGAAAAAAGTTCTGCAATTTGAAGTAAATCAACATAATAATGTTAGTCAGTTTTTAGATAAAATTTTAAAAAGCATTCTTAATGAAAACACCTGTAAGATTCAATATTTGAAAAATAACGTGCAAAAAAGTTACCATGTTCAATTTTTCAAAATTTCTGCTAGGTTCGGTCAATGGTATGTTACAGGAATAGAGTTCAAGACGAATAAGTATAGAGTTTTTAGATGTGATAAAATAACCTCTATAGAAGAACAAAATATAGACTCTCACTTTTCAATAGATGACCTTATTAGTCGCTCATTAGAAATTTATCAATCGGAGAAGAGTATTGACTTTGAAGTTGAAATTTTAGCACAGGCGAAGGATATTTTTTATAAAGAACCTTACCCTTCTATGAATATAGAAATTGGTAGTAGAACAGTCATTAAGGGATTTTATAACCCTGGTGAAGAGGAATTTATCGCCAACTATTTTCTGAAATACAGTCATAATGTTAAAACTGTTAAGCCTGATTCATTAAAACAAATTATCCAAGATAAAATACAAAACCTTTTGAAACACTATGAAAAATTATAACTTGAAAGGTAAAAAGAGTAGAAATAAGAAAAGGAGAAAAACTAAACGTTTTTCTCCTCATGTTGTTGAAATACTATTATGTCAATGACATCAAGGTGACAAATCAAAAAGTATAGCCCTTTTTCAAAACGAGAGGTTGATCTCCGTTCCGACTGAGCGCTTTGTTGCTGTCGCTTCGCTTTCGCACAGAGCAAAGCTTCCTGGGGGCGTCCGATGAGCCGCTTGGGGCAACAGATGTTTTTTGCGCGAAAGCGAAGCGGCAGCAGCAGGAGGTTGGTCACGAAGGCATTATCACAGGACGTGATGCCTTTAGCCTTCGTTCCCCTAATATACTCGCTCCAGGGTCTCATCTGTGACGCTGAATCCCCGAGGAGTCACTCAGTCTACACTCCAATCAACCACTGCTCATCGTATATTTTCTCTGGTATTCCAAACAAATTTAAAGTAATAAATTGAAGTCTTAGCCATCACTTTATTATGCAAAAATGGAGTTTTGATAACATTTTTTTGCGAAAGCAGAGCAGTACTTTATGTAAAGTTACAAAGTAGTTTTATGCATAAAATATAGGTTAATAGCTGAAGAATTTGTACCAATATTCTATCCATTTAATGATGGTGAGTAACATGCTTTTACTTTACTTTTGAGGGAAGAATATATTTAAAGTTTTACACTATTGCAGATTGGAGTGCAAGGCTACTCGACTCCCGTGGGATAGCGAGACAGACGAGACCCTGAGGCCAACACGATGTTGGTCACGAAGGCGTTGTCACAGGATGTGACGCACTTAGCCTTCGTTCCTCAGCGCAGGAAGCGGCTCGTCGCTCGCCCACAGGAAGCCTTGCTCTGCGCGAAAGCGAAGCGTCAGCGGCAAAGCGAGTAGCCTGGAACGGAAATCACCTTCATTTGAATTAGTAGTATTCACAAAGAGTCCCTTGACCATTTAGTTTTTCAACACTATGAGGAGAAAAACTAAATCGTTTTTCTCCTCTTTTTTATGCCTTACCATCATCTGTCGTTAACCAATTCACGATTCCTACTATAGGGAATGTAATTAATGCTGTAATAACTACTATTATAGGTGCTATACTAATTGTTTTTGCTATATAAATCAGATATATAATTGGCGCGAGTAATAGAATACTAGTTACTGTCCATCCTGCAACTGCTACATAATGATACACACCTTTTGCCCATTTTACTTTTACTAGGATTGGTAAAATCAACAGTAAACTAATGATTGCTGGAATTGTAAATGCGTAGCTAATACCTTTGAAAGTAAGACTCGACATCACCGCCAATACGATCCATAAAACTTGCGTGCTTATGACGAAATTCACAGTACCATACTTTTTTGAAATCCACTTCGCCAAAAAGAACGAGAGCACAATAGCAAGTAAGACCATCAGCGTAAGGATTACCGGATCATAAGTACCGAACATAACGATACTATCTTCATCTATTGCAACATTGAATACAATTGTTAATAGACGAATTAGAAGGAAATAGAAAATGAAAATAGAGACAAGACTACCAATCGTTGCTATTAAACTAAAAGTAAATCCTTTAATCTTTGTCACTTGCTTTTTAAAGCTGAAGAAGAATATTGCGACTGTTAAGAGAAGTAAAACAATCATTAATGGAATTACAAACTTTTCGGAGTACACAACTAATGTTTTTTTCATTAATGGGAAGTAAATCGCATCATCTTTACTATCTTCTAAAGCTTGAAACTCTTTTGCGTCCATCATCATAAACTTTTTCACTAAAGGAAGAGCATAGTCCCCAAAATGACGGATCGTTTCCTCGTCACTATTCTCTACACGATCTATCTCTGCATGATACGCCTCTAAACCACCCATATTTGCAAAGTTATACCCTAATTTTTTTGTTACTTTTAATTCAGTAAAATCTGTATCATTTGGCATCTTTTTATACATTTCAGAAGCAAAGGAGTATGCTACAGGGTATGGAACAGTCTCCTTATACAATTGCACCAACTTTAAATCATTTGAACTCGTTTCAAACATAATCGGTACCCCTGTATTACCTCTTGCTTCGAAGTTTAGCATAACACGTACTTCGTCTAAAATATCCGTTCGCTCTTGCAAAGCACTCGCTCCGAGTAAACCTTGCTCTTCACCGTCTGTTAGAACAAAATAAATTGTATTTTTAGGTGCTGGCATTTGTTTTAAAGCTCTTGCCGCCTCCATAATTGTGACAACACCGTAACCATCATCTGATGCTCCAGGAGTTTCTATTTCAGAATCATAATGAGCTGTTAATAAAATCGCATTATCATCACCGGATGTTCCTTGGATTTTTGCAATAATATTTTCAACGTTTTCTGCACCTATTTCTATAGCATACTCCCCACCACTTATATCCTTCACTGGCTTCGATTGAATTTCAACTGGAATATCTATATTTTGAAAGTGTTTGACAATATAATCTTTTACCTTTTTATTCGCAGAAGAGCCTATAGGATGTGGTTCCTTTGCTACTTCTTTTAAATAATTAAGAGCTCGGTCAGATGAAAAATCCTTTTCTGTTTCCCCTACTTCAACTTGAGAAGGACTTAAAAATTGACTAAAACTTATAAAAGACGTTAACAATGCAAGTAAAATCGCAAAAATAAGTAACTTTCTTTTTTTCATCTATTTCTCTCCTTATCTTTTACTTGAAATGAAGTTTTATACAAACACTTCTAACACTTAAAACTAACCGAACGGTCAATAAAATTGTACTCAAAACTAACCAATCGGTCAAGTAATTTAATTTATGATATAATGATAAAAAATGTAACAACCATTCTCTAGGAGGTACTCTAATGATTGATGGTAGGGAAAAAAAGGGAAATAAAACAAAAGAGGCATTGCTAAATGCTACTATTTCTTTAATTGCAGAAAATGGTATAGAGGCGTTAAGTGCTAGCAGCATTGCAAAGAGAGCCAATGTTAGTAAAGCAAGTGTATTTCATCACTTCGGTTCTATGGAAACAATTCAACAAGAGGCTTTTATTTTATCTGACATACTCATGAATGAAGCTTTAGAACAAATTTATAATGAATCTAAAGAAACAGATTCTTTTTCTGATATTATGCTAAAATATTTTCTTTTTTTTATTGATGAAAAAAATAAAGAATACTTACATCTAATTAATGTTCAATTACAATTTGTAGTGAAATCTTCATACGATAAAGAATTTGATGATCTTATCTTCAATCAAGACAGAGATAAGACACCGTTTGATTTATTTGAGGTTTTATTAAATGATTTTTATGGGGATCAATTAACTCCTTCTGACATTGAGCTAATAAATGATTTAATAGTTACTTATTTAAATGGATTTGCGACTTTTTTAATCTCTTTGGAAGACAGAGAATGGATTATTTCATTATGGAAAGAACAAATTAAAATGACTGAAATCTATATCCAATCCCTTATCGACAAGAAATAATTTAAAAGTAAACTTACAAAACGCGCGATGTGCATGATAAAAAGCATTCACTCAAAGGAGAAGTAAGATGCACATTAATTCGACAAACTGACGAATCTATTAATACGTATATTGATAGATTCGTTCTTTATTTAGTTTCTTCAATTTCATCTTAATGATAAATTCGGTTCATTCAAAAAGCACAACGAATATCAAAACCCCTTTTTAATTCTTCACTATAATTAAAAATAGGGAGTGATACATGATGAACAATATGATTCAAGATATGATTGATTGGATTGAAGAGCATTTGTTTGAGGGGTTTTCTTTGATAAAATTAAGTGAAGCAATGGGCTACTCTTCTTATTACTGTTCCTTTAAATTTCATCAAATAACAGGAATCAGCATTAAACGATATAGGACCCTTAGAAAAACATATCTTTCTTCAATCGCCCTTATTGAAACAGATGAAAGGATTATTGAGATAGCAATAAAACATGGCTATTCGTCCCAAGAAGCGTTTTCCAGGGCGTTTAAGGAAATAATAGGTGTTAGCCCCAATGCCTTTCGTTTATGTCCTGAACCATTGCAATCATATGTAAAACTCACTATGAATGAAGCGAGGAGTTATTATATGGACATTTCAAAAAAATTAAGAATTGAAGATTTACAAAAGCGAATAGATGTGTATTTTGATCACGAGGTATTGAACATTTTAAATGGACAACGGATGTATGAAGAATTTAGTTCCCAACAATTAATGGGGAAAAGCGATTATGCACCTTTTAATGAAGCGATGTGTGTAAATGACACTGTTAGAACAATTTTTAGCGACTCATTCAAAGAAATTCGAGCAAAGGGGCATCAAGTTTCATTAGCAGAATATGAAGCAATTACAGTCGTACCACTCTTAAACAGTTTATTTTTGAAAAATTATCAATGTATCGTTCTTTGGTTTGGTGAAGATATGTTCTGCCAGATGAATTTATTAACCATTTTAGCTTATTTAGAACAAATATCATTTAAAGGAACTATTTATTATCATGCAGTTAGAGAGGAAACGTATGATGTGAAAGAAAGCGAAATAACATTAGGTAACTATTATGATATTTATGAGGCAGTGTTATTAGACCATCGTATGCCTGAAGTAGAATTGATGCCCGTTATGTATCAGGGAATCAAATTGTATTTAGGACTTTTAGAAAAGGATAATGAAATTACAAAATATATTCAAACACATCAAAATCTACCTCACAATGAAATCGTTCGAAACCTACTACATCTCTTCCCCCAATATGGTCTAGGGGACTCTCAATATTTAAAATTAATGAAAGCAACGATAAGGAGGAAAGGTGACTGGTGAGGAGTGCAGCATAGCTCTTTACTCCCACTTTTTATTTACAAAAATTCACAAAATCATTCATTGACAACACATTAAATTTTATATATCTTGTAATAATGCACAAAATAAGAGAATGGGGTGAATTGAATGATTATAAAAGTTGTAGATTATAATCAGAATTGGTGCAATGACTATCAAAAAGAGGAGCATTCTATTAGGACTATCCTTCAAGAAGAATTAGTGAAAAGTTTTCATATCGGAAGCACATCAGTTCCAGGTCTAAAAGCAAAACCAATTATTGATATTTTACTAGTAGTCAATGATATTCATAAGTTAGATTCATTTTCTAATCAATTTCAAGAGATCGGCTATGAAGTTATGGGGGAATTCGGGATAACTGGAAGGAGATATTTCCGCAAAGGTGGCGCTCATCGCACACACCAAATTCACGCTTTTCAATATAACAAAATCGAAGAAATTGAAAGACATTTAGCATTTAGAGATTACCTTCGAGAGCATCCCGAAGTGTGTAGGCAGTATGGGGAATTAAAGAGCCAACTCGCCAAAGAATATCCAAATGATATAGAAGGCTATGGAGATGGGAAAGACGATTTTGTAATGAATGTTGAAAAAAATGCTATAAAATGGTATTGGACTGTCCGTTAATAGTTGAGCTGAAAAGGATTTTTTTATTTTGCTTATATGACTGCTATTAGCATAATAACCTTTTACCTATTATTACCGGCTATATTTGTACAGAAGAAAAATACTATATTTCTTCTGTTTCTTCACAGATACTCACCGCTGTTTTATGAATTAGTTTTGCGGTTAGGGTTATTAGATTTAATTTTTTCCACTAAAAACTGCTATAAAATCTCCTTTGAGAGTAACAAAAAAATACTTCTACTACATTTGTAATTTTTCTCATAATCCATTCTAGAAATTTTCTTTACAAAATAAGTATTCTTATTGATTAACCATTTTTATCCATTATGTTAAATTAGAAGAAACTGATTTCCGCTACGGGCTACTCACCTTGTCGCTGACGCTTCACTTTCGCGCAGAGCAAGGCTTCCTGCGAGCGAGCGTCGAGCCGCTTCCTCCGCTAAAGGAACGAAGGCTAAATGCGTCACGTCCTGTGACAACTTCGTGACCAACAAATGTTTAACAACAACAGAGCAAGCTCATTAAAATGTTTAGCGATTCTGTGAGCTTTGATAGTGGAGCAGAAGAATCATTTACAAAGATTGTCTAATTATTGCTGCAAAACCCATGTGTGAAGTTACAGGAGTGGCTAAAGCGAAGTAAAACAAAAGGACTAGCATATATGAAATTTAATCATAAACGCAAGTCCTTTTCTTATTAAGCGAAAGCCCTCTTTAGTTTAAGTGGATTTATTCACAAATTGTATTTTTACTCAATCGGAACATAAATATCTGTCTTGCTTTTAGCTTTGAAGTTTTTTGGTGGCTCAGTAACGTATAATTCAAATGGGAATGAATCTCTTAGTGTGTATTCGCTGTTAGTCAGTAACAAATCAGAATAAGCATATTTCCAAGCTTCTTCATACTCACCCAACGTTAGGTCATAATGTAATACTGCGTATTTTCCACCAAAAATCATCGTACCGATTTGTCCTTCTTCTTCAATCACCGCATCTAATGGAACCGTCATTGCTACGCTAGTTCGTAAATTTTTTGAATCAGTTACGAAAGGGTTGTCATGGTATATAGTCAGTACCTTTGTGACATTCTCTTTGACTAAATCATATTTATTTCCGAATTTGAATAGTTCATTGAACATCTTGCGACTATTTTTTCTATACTCGACATAATTTCCTTTAAAGCGTACATAGATTACTTTCATTTCTATATTTTCTACTGTGATCGTTGGTTTTTCCATTAATATCATCTCCTTTAACTTAAGTATAGGGGAGACTATCTGTTATTTCTTGTCGTTTCTTGCTTTTCTGTATTCTAATGGAGACATTCCAAAATACTTCTTAAAAGATTTGTTGAAGGTACTCGCATCATTGTAACCATATTGGAGAGCAATATCTGTGATGCTTAAATCCTTTCGGACAGTGAGGAATATTCCCGCTCGCTCCACTTTTATTCTGGTAACAAACTGTTTCACCGTCTCGTCACTGTATTTGCTAAATATACGATGGAAATGATATTTGGACATAGCTGCATTATTTGCTAAGTCATCTAGTGAGATTTTTTCACTCAGATGGCTTTCAATATAATCTTCAGATTTGTTCACCAATCGAATGTATTCATCCATGTCTTCACGCCAATCAAGTCTTTTATTCATCATAACACATGTGTTGATTAACCTAGGAAAGTAATAATCTTGTTTATTCAAGTATGACAATCTTAAATAGATTGAAATTTTAACTCTTAATTTAAATTCAAACCACTATATTCACACTATATTTTAACATAAATATTAAAATTCCCTTTTAAGAAGTTGTTCAATATTAAATTATTGTCCTACTATATGTAATAAAGTTTGATTTAAGGCACCTCCCAAGCTCACAATTTACTATAAATAAAAAAAATCCATTTTCTGTTTTGATAAAAAGATTGTGAAAATGGATTCTTTCTTTTTGAAGATTGTTCAATAAAATGTGTACAAAATTTCTATTATTGTTTTCGCTTTTCCTCGGTTTGACTAAGACAAGTTTCTATAGAATTTTTCATATGATAAACGAGCTCTGTCACCTCAGAATCCAGTCCTTCCCATTTATCAACATATTCTCCTAGATATGCTTTTCTGGCTAAGTTGAGTAAAGTCGAATATTCTTTGGGCAATCGAGGTAAAGCCCATTTTGCAGACACATCTTTTGGAGAAATTTCACCGTTAGACACTGTCTGCCACATTCGAGCCAAGGTTAGAATTACATTACGCTCATCACCTTTGATTCCCTCAATCAACCCTGGCAAAGACTCCTTAATCGCTCTTCGAATATCTATCATCGGAACGGGATCAAGTATATCTGAAGCATTAGGACCAAATAGAGAAATGCTATTCTTGTTCACTTGTGCTAAAACAATAGCCAAATCAGGATCATAGGTTGGTTCCTGGATTTGTCCTTTTTCAAACTCACTTCTGAGCCACTCACCATAGATAAATTCATTTTTGGGTGGATATCGCCAAGGTACGACATCGCTATGGTTTATCACCGTAACTTCAAGTGGTCTCATAGATTCTGTATTCCCTATCTTTCCAGATATAGTCATTAGTTTGTCCGTTAGTTTTTTTAGGGTTCCTTCAGGTAAACTATGATTCACGACCACTAGGATATCTACATCACTGTTAATGTGTAAACCACCATTTACTGCAGAACCAAATAAAAATACCCCGACTATCGAACTTCCAAGCAACTCCTCTACGATTTTTAATGCTTGCATAGCTTGCTTTGGAATTTCTTCATTACTCAAATCGCTCACCAACTACAAAATCTCCCCTCTAATTATGTTCACATAATGTACGTTTATATTGGTTTTATTGGTATTCAATTAAATGGATTGATTACTGAATTAAAGAAACAAATGAATAATTAATTTTTACTTAATTGGGCAATTTATCAACAAGTTTACTAATTCATCATATTTCTCTCCATCCAAACTAGAGTTGTCCGTGTTTATAAAAGTTATTATGCCTACGTTGTTTAAATTTACATACATAGATGTATCTACTCCGGGATCACTGCCGGTATGTCCCCAGACCTTTTCGCCATTATAACTCCAGAATAATCCTATATTTTCATCAGTTTCTTTACATTCTGGAGGAACATTCGTGTCGTTAAATTGTTTTTGCAGCATTAAATCAATGCTTTTCGCGGTAATAAATGTATCTTGTCTTTTCATTACAACTTGCAAGTATTTCGATAGATCATTTACTGTTGTCATAACCCCGCCGTCGGGATATGTAATTAACTCATAAGCAGGCAATGGCTCAAGCGTGGTACCCATAGATTCCGTATTGTTGGTAAAATCAATCCTCAGTTTAGAATAATCTAAAGCTATGTTTGCAGGACTGAATTCATCCCTATTCCATCCGCTGCTGCTCATAGACAGCTTTTTAAATATATTTTTCCTGACATAATCGGCATATGTCATCTTGCTTCTTACTTCGATGCAGTATCCTGCAAGCGCAGACCCGATATTGCTGTAAGAAAAGCTTGTCCCTGGTTTTTTGTTTGAGAAATTGTCCTTTGAATACCATTTGCCCTCAGGATTTAGATAGTTATATAAGAAGTCTTTCAAGGTCATATTCTTGGCGCCATAAGCACTGTATGAATTGATATATTTAGTGTCGTCATCCTTTATCCCTGATGTATGTGAAGCAAGATTTTTTAAAGTAATTTTCTCATTTGGGAAATATGGGTTTACTACTTTGAAAGGAAGTATGAGATTGATATCTTCATCCAGGCTAATCAAGCCATCTTCCTGAGCTTTTGCCAATGATCCCCCAATAAAGGTTTTACTTATAGAAGCGATATTGGTAACTGTGTCTAACGTGTAAGGAATTTTCTTTTCAATATTGGCATAACCGATTTCTTTCTTGTATAATACTTTATCTTTGGTAAATACAAGTACAGCTACGCCTGGAACTTTAAGCGATTCAAAAAGTGACGTCAGTTGGTTGTCGAATTGCTGCTTTTCTTTAGATACAGTAACATCAGCAGATTCTTTTTTCTCGTTTTCAGTTGAATTCAAAATGTATCCTGATCCAAAACCAGGCAGTTGAGACATACGAAAAACCTCCGTTTATTATTGTTATTGTTGTTTTTTTAAAAGATACTTCAACTAGTTTTCTTTCGTTTGTGCACAATCGCTCACTAATAATTAATATGTATAGCCCAACTGTACTAGGAAATTTATCCAATTCCTCATATTATATCTCCAGTTTTTTATACGCCAGCCCTATAAGTCTTGTTCCTCTCCTTTCAGACTTTGCCTTAGTCTTTAGTAACAACTTCACCTCTTGCAAAGAGTACACACTACTAGCTCTAGTTAGAGTATGGCCACACTATAATCCATCACACAGTGTGAAACTCAAGCCTTCACCAAGTTGTTCTTTTCGTTATAAAGAAAAAGCACAAGATCAAAATAAGTCCATTTGCCAGTTAGCCAATTATAAAAAGAATAAGCCGTTTAGAATTCATCCAAGAAAATAGCTAATAAAATACCCAGAACTGATTAAAATGCTAAAAACATTATTCCGCTAAATGGTCCTTACATGCGATATTGGGAAAGCCGTAGTCCCACACGCTGCCTTTGAGAAAGTAATACAAAAAACTGAAAAATAGATAACTAATCAAAGGCAATTGAAATAGATTTATAATCCAAGTTATCTTACAATATATAGTATCTATAAAAAGTGTAAAATATTTTAACATTTAAGTTCGCACTTCATCTAAGTGATATGTATTTTATTTTTGGCATATTAGAGATGGTTATTATTCTTATAATTCCAAATCTTGAGGTTAAGACTCATCTTATCAAATATCTCAGACATCTCAAATAAATAGTTTCTTGCTTATTCATTGAAATGGAGGTTACATATATTTTGAAACTGGAAAGGCTATTATCCATCATTATTCTACTGCTGAACCGTCGTATGGTGCAGGCTAAGGAGTTGGCCGAGCGGTTTGAGGTATCCATTCGGACGATATACCGAGATATTGACGCAATTAATGCAGCTGGCATCCCGATCGTCACCTACCAAGGAACAAACGGTGGCATTGGTTTGTCAGAAGGTTACCGCTTGGATCGAAATATACTAACAAATGACGAGCTTGCTGCTATCGTTACTGCCCTCCGTAGTATCTCCACTTCATATGACAAAGAGCAACATCAACGACTAGTAGAAAAAATAAATAGTGTCGTACTGCCAGCACATGAAGAAGAATTTCAACATAAGACAAATCGATTACTAATCGATTACTCTCCTTGGGGTGGTAGTAAACATCTCCGTCTGAAACTACAACTATTAGACGAAGCATTAGATAGCTGTGTATTAGTTAACTTCACCTATTCTAATGCTGAAGGTGAAGTTTCCCAGCGAATAGTAGAGCCTCATATGCTCATTCTCAAAGGAAGACAATGGTATCTACAAGCTTATTGTTTAGAGAAAGAACAGTTCCGCCTTTTTAAACTAAAAAGAATGAAAGAGCTCAGAATAGATCATGAAAGAACCTTCATTCGTCGAAATCCCGCTAATCAGAAGCATATTGAAGGCAAGAGTAAATTCAAGCCATCAAATGTACCAGAAGTTGTCTTTCGATTCCAGGGTGAAGCTCGTCATATAGCAGAAGAATGGTTTGGCATTGAAGAACTTTTGCCAGTTGAGGATGGAAGTTGGCTAGTAAAAAAGGCGTATCCTGAAAATGAATGGCTCTATAGTTTCATTCTTAGCTTAGGACATCATGTAGAGGTGCTTGAGCCTCAACATTTACGGAAAATCATTGCTAGTCGTGCTGCAAAAATAGCAAAAATTTATAAAAATGATCATGCAACTTGACAGTCAGTTGTCAGGTTTGTTGTTTTATACTGGGTTCATTCTATAAATAAGGAGAATGATTAAAGTTGAAACAAAACGAACAAAAAAGTATGACTGGATGGGAACATATATCGTCTAAAGACAAAATTACTACAAAACAAATTGAATCTACCCGAATTGAGGAATTACCCTCCTTCACGTTAGCTGGAATTAGTACTGTTACAACAAATGAAGCTGAACAAAGCAAAGATGGCAAAATTGGTAAGTTATTTGAACAGTTTCATTCTCAAAATATTGGTAAGAAGCTAGGTGTTAATATACAAGAGGTTGGTCATTATAGCTGTTACTTCAACTATGAACAGGGCGATGCGGGACTTTATGAAGTAATGGTTAGCGTACATGTACAGGAATCATTACAGCTTCAAAAACTAGATATGATAAAAGTATTTACTGTTCCTGCTGCAAAATATGCTGTATTTGTCACTGAACGAGGACCAATTATAGAGATGGTGCAGCGTGCTTGGGCTGATATTTGGCAATGGTCTCAGCAACCAGGCAATAACCGAGCATTTACAGGTGATTTTGAATATTATAGCAAGGATATTAATCCAGAAGATGGACAAGCAGAAATTTATATTTCGATAAAATAGCTTTTATGTAACATCAGTCAACTTGAATCACTTTTAGAAATTTTGATAGAATCCCTAAAAAATTTGTTGACTATTTTGTTATTCTAAAAAAGGAATGATCAATATGAGTGCAATTGAAAACACTAAGGTGGAGGAAGTATTCGAACAGTATCCTGAACTTATTCAGTCGAGACTATTGATTCTTCGTCAGTTAATTTTAGATACGGCAAGAGAGATTGAAGGCGTTAATCATGTGGATGAAACGCTAAAATGGGGAGAGCCTAGTTATATCACAAAAAAAGGCAGTACAATTAGAATCGGCTGGAAACAGTCAAGCCCAGATCAATATGCCATGTATTTTAACTGTAATACAAAGCTAGTTGATACGTTTAAAGAGGTTTATAGAGATTTATTCAACTATGAAGGAAATCGAGCAATTGTATTTGCTGTGAATGATGAAATACCAGTAGATGAATTAAAACAGTGTATTGCATTGGCACTCACTTATCATACTCGAAAGCATCTACCAATGCTCGGGATATAATGAATAGACTTCAAACATTTTTATAAGATACTATTTCTGTAAAATATAGTAATGTCTATATTTTTTAGCAAGACAAGTAGTAAGTGAGCTGTATCTTAGCTCACTTACTACTTGTCTTAATGTTTTGTTTTTATAGCAACCTTTGATCCTTTTGTTGTTCCAACGTCACTCCATTCCTGTTCCTCTATTTTACGGTGGAATAATTTTTACACATTCTTTACTTGTTTCTCAAAGTATTCATTTTGCAAAATCCCCATATGAACGATGTCATACCATTCTCCATCTCTAAATAGACTTTGTCTACTGCTTCCTTCCTGTTGAAAACCAATCTTATTGTACAAATGAATAGCTCTATCATTAAATGAAAATACTTTAAGGTAAACTCGATGAAGATTCATTTCGTAAAAAGCATAATGCAACAGTAATTCCAAGCTCTCTGAACCAAATCCTTTTCCCCAATACTCCTTTTCCCCGATGTCGATTATACATTCAGCATTTCTATTTTTATAATCAATGTTGATTAATGATACAATGCCAATTGGTATTTCCTTTCCTTTTTCAAGCATGATGTAGCTTTTGGCTGTATGAGATCCTAAAATAACATGATCTACAAATTCTTTAGTTTCTTCCATCGGATAAACATCTAAAGATGGGTTAGTGGAATGCATAACTTCCACATCATTTCTCCATTTGTGATATAGTTCTGTATCTTCCTTTGTCATTTTTCTTAGTCTTACTCTTGATGATTCAAACAACATAAAATTCACTCCTTATTTTGTGGATTTTGGATTAATTAATTTTTCTAAAGAGAAAAGTAAGACGGATAACTGATCCTTTACTTTTGTTTGTTCATGTCCCAGTTGAAACGTATCCAACATTAAACCGTTTATAAATGACAGGATATACCTCGCAATAGAATGGGTAGATTGTAGAAGTCTAAATTCTCCCTTACGCATACCTTCATTTAATACTTCTTCTATAGCTTCAGTAGTTCGATTGTAGCGTTCAGAAATGTAAGGGAAATTATCTTTATTATTTGTGTATTTATATGATAAAAAGAACTCCGCCTTTGCATAGACCAATGTTTGGTCAATTGCCTCAATATAAATTTGCTGTTCTTCAATCCAGTTTTTTAATTGTGGCCAAAGTGGGCCTTCCTCACATGGCACAAAATATTGAATGTCTTTTTGGTCATCATGTTTTAAAACTTCGATAAAAACATGATTAATATTATTGAAATAACTATATAATGCACCTCTGGATATTCCAGCTTTGTCCATAATATCTTGCATAGATGTACGAACAAAACCCTTCTCGATAAACACCTTCTTGGCTGCTTCTATCAGCTCCCTTTCTCTCTCTTTTTTATATTCTTCACTAACTTTTGGTACCATAAGCCACCTCCTTAATGAGTGACAAAATGCAAATAAAAAAATATACACTATCGTCGTTTATATTTCATATTATACCGACATCAGTGTATAGTTTCAACCTTTTATATTAAAATAACATGTTCAACAGTCATAAAATTTACATTGTTCTGTAAAAGAATGTGGTTAATCAGCACATTTTGGATGGATGTTATGGTTATAGAGGGTCTAATTGTTGTGATTATTTTAGTGCCTCATTATTATTAAGCAGGCAATTTTCAAATATATTCCCATTCACTAATGTATGAAAATATTCATCTAGTTGCTCTACGCTTACTCGATTCGGATTTTTACGCACCCATTCGCTTAAAGCAACCATTGTAGCCACATGAAATTCAGCTAACAAATCATGCGGAATATCAATGGTTTTAGAATTTTGTATAAATTTTAATGAGTCCTTTTTCAGTAATCGCATAGAGTAAGTTGTCATACAGTCAAAGAAAAGCTCATCACCTCGTTGCGCATGAACTAGCTTATCGGATTTGGAGTCTTCAAAGAATTCACTGGACCAAAAAAATGGCTGTAATATTCTTTTTTCCAATGGAATATCCCAATAGCCCTCCATAATTTCATTTAATCCGTACTCTAACAATCTAAATTTGTCATCGAAATGTTTATAAAACGTAGAACGATGAACCATTGCCTTTTCGCAGATTTGATCGACTGTCAATTTAGAAAACAATATCTTCTTTTCTGTCATGAGGTCAAACATTGCTTTCCATAGCAATTGCATGGAGCGACGTTTTCTTAAATCCATCCGCATTCACCTTCCTTTTAATCAATTTCTCCAACATTTATTCAATTTTGTCTCCTAACTACCCAAAGTAGAAAAATTGACTATATTTCACTATGAAATATACTTCTATAATTGAAAACGCAACAACAACATTTGTATGAGAGGAAGGAACACTACATGAACTTACATTTGCAAAATGTAAAACGAACACCCATCATGGTTGCTCTAATGACGGGAGCATTCGTAGCAACATTAAACGAAACATTACTAGGAAATGCCTTGCCTGTGCTAATGAATGAATTCCAGGTCGGGGCAACTACAATACAATGGCTAACTGCAGCTTACCTGCTCGTTGTTGGCGCACTTATTCCTGTAACAGCTTTAATTCAACAATGGTTTACTACGAGACAACTTTTTTTTATGTCAATGATTACCTTTTTAATCGGTACAATTATCGCTGCATTGGCACCTACTTTTATCCTGCTTCTAGTTGGCCGTATAGTTCAAGCCATTGGTACGGGATTAATCATCCCGCTACTGATGAATACGTTGTTAATGATTTACCCTGCTGAAAAACGAGGTTCCATTATGGGTGTGCTATTTTTAATATTTACATTTGCCCCTGCTATCGGACCTACCCTTTCAGGCGTTATTGTTGAGGCATTGGATTGGCGCTGGCTATTCTATATCGTTATTCCAATTACGCTGCTCTCCATTATTATTGGGTATTATTATCTTGTCAATGTAACAGAACTCACAAAACCCAAAGTTGATCTTCTTTCCATTATTTTATCAACATTAGGTTTTGGCGGTGTAGTGTATGGTTTTAGTGCTTCAGGTGATGGTGGTTGGTCTGACCCGCAAGTTTATTGGCCAATTATTATTGGAAGTCTGGCACTGATTATATTCGTAGTTCGCCAACTACGTATTTCAAACCCAATTTTGGAATTACGTACATTCAAATTTCCGATGTTCTCACTCTCGATTATGCTTTTAATTGTTGTAATGATGTCGATGTTCGCAACGACTACCTTACTACCAATGTTTATGCAGAGTGTGTTACTTGTGACAGCTTTTCAGTCGGGTCTCACTATGTTGCCTGGAAGTGTCGTCAACGGTTTAATGTCACCTATTACAGGAAAACTATTTGATAGATTTGGCGCTAGAATCATTATTATTCCTGGTCTACTAATTGTCAGTATTGCGATGTATCTCTTTACAAAATTCACACTTGAATCGACAACCTTGCAAATAACCTTAACTCATTGCTTGTTAATGCTGGGAGTGGCGCTCGTTCTTGTTCCCGTCCAAACATATGGTCTGAATCAAATTACGTCGGAATACTATCCGCATGGATCTGCCATTTTTAGTACGTTACAGCAAGTTGCTGGAGCGATTGGTACATCCTTGTTTATCGCTACGATGTCTGCACGCTCCCGTAGTCATCTAGAGCAGTCTGCTGATCAAAATGATGTAGCCCAACAATTAATAGCATCTGTTGCAGGGTATAGCGACACGTTCATGTTAGGCTTTGTAATTTCTATGATTGCCGTAGTATTATCTCTATTCCTTAGAAAAAATAAAAAAGTAAAACAAGTGAATTGAACTCTAAATTTCAAGGACTGCTTTGATAAATTATCAAAGCAGTCTTTAAAAATAGAGGTTAAGCTCTGTCCCCTAAAAAACCATACTATTTTACTATGTCAAATCTTGTCGTAGTAAAAAATAGTGTTTTTAAATGTAAAAGGACAACTTCACTCACAGGCAAAGTTGTCCTAATTAGTGTTGTAATACGAAAAGCTTGGTTTAAGGAATCTATTGCACAACCAAATATGCTATTTCTTGTCCTGCTTCACTTTATAATGCATCTGTACGAACTGACCATACCGTTTAGTATCAATTAAAATTAAATCGATTTGGGGATTTTTTTCTTTAAACAACGGAATACCAGAGCCAAGTATATGAGGTGTAACAGTAATAATATACTCGTCAATTAAATTTTCCTTTATAAAAGCATCAAGTATACCCGCTCCACCAACCATCCATATTTTAGAACCCTGTTGTTCCTTTAACTTTCTCGTAAACTCTACAACATCTTCCTTGACAAATTCCACATATTCATTTGAACCTTTTTCAGAATTACTGAAGACATAGCATTTTTTTTCAGGATACGGAAATGATTCTGAGTTTTTCATCACATAATCATATGTCTTTTTCCCCATGATTGTTGTATCAATTGATTGATACATATCTTCATATCCTGCATCACCCTCTCCTTCTGTCTCAGTTAACCATTGTAAGTCATTGTCTTCCTTTGCAATAAATCCATCTAAGCTTGTAGCAATGTATAAAACTACTTCACGTGACATATGATAATCTCTCCTTTTATATTATATACTTTCCTTATTATCAAGGAACAAAACTATATTAACTATAAAACATGACAAGTAATGGCATGTTTAAATAAAAAAGAGGAAATTTTTTATAAGATTACATTATCATTTTAATTTTTTAGTACTTCTATTTCATAAGTAAGAATAGCTTCAATATAATCAGATATGATTTCTTTCACAAAATTCCACCACTGTATCTTTAGTAATTCTTCTATTTTCTCTTTAGAAAATCGTTTTTATATTTCTTTAGAAGGGTTTCCCCAACAATATGAAGGGCTCATCTTTTGCTACAAGAGAATTTGCTGCAAAAATTGCTCCGCCCCCAATAGTTACATCAGGCATAATGGTTACATCTTTTCCTATCCACACATCATTCCCAATAATTGTATCGCCCTTGAGTGGGAGCATATCCAATGCTGGAGTATGTTTTTCGCAACCATTCCCGAAACCAGCATATTTAGATAAAGAAAATCGTTATAGATATTATGCAACCTCTCAATTAGAAGATGTTCTATTTATCCAAAGACTTAAAGAATATGATTTCTCATTAAATGAGATTAAAGCAATTATCGCTGATAGCCAGTTCCTTAAACCATTGATTGAGATGGAAATTTATGAAACTACCCAATTAATGCAAAAATACTCCTATTTGCTAACTCGGATGAAGACAGATGTAAATAACTTAACTAAGGGAGGAAATTTAATGTTGAATGCAAGGAATTTTGTCGTAGAGATTGTAGATAATCAGAAAATGAATATTTTTTATATCAGAAAGAAAATGAATGTTAAGGATTATGGGAATGTTCTTGGTGAGTTATTCATACAAATTAGAGCAAAAAAACTTACTCCAGTGGGCCCACCAATGACATTTTTTCATAGCGAAGACTATATCCCAGAAAATTATGATATGGAAATTGCAGTTCCTGTTTTAGAAAGCAACGAGGGTTCCAGAATTTGCGAACCCCATAAATGTGCAAAAGTAAATTATATTGGCTTATATGATGAAGTGCCAAAAGTATATGTACAACTACAAAATGGATTGATGAACATAATTTTAAATTAGCGGGTGTTCCATTCGATATATACATGACAGATCCGAATACCACTTCACCAGAAAAAAACGAAGTTGCAGTATTTTTCCCAATAGAGAGCAAATAGTACAGATAAAACTTATTCTAAACAGATAACTAACACAGTCGTCTGTTTTTTTTTACAAAAAAGCCCACTATCTATGAAGATAACAGGCTTACACTTATTTATACCTTATTTTGTTAATACAAATTTCTTCTCTTTGCCGTATACATACTTTTCAATATTCGACTGTTCAAAACCTAGGTTCTTTAATACTTCTTCAAATTTACTATCAAAACAAAGACACTCAGAAAATGAGTGTTAGAATTAAAACATTGTTTGGATTAAAGTTTTATAAAATTTTTCATTAATTTCAACTAAGGATTTTTTCCCGTCAGTAAACTCAATTACTATAACATGTAAACCCTTAATTTTCGCTAAAGCTTGCACAATTTGGAATGGGTTATCTATATCTCATTTAACAGTAAAAGGAATGTAGTTGGTCTTTCAATCACTCAATATCGTTAAGTCAAGTTGCTCAAGGCGAGTAGCGTTTGAGATCAAGTCTACCTCGGCAATTTTCTCATCTTTTATTGTGAATTGAATCACGTAAATTAACTTCCCGTTTGGAGCTGCAATCGCCCCGATACATCCATCCACAAGGGCCACCTGCGCAGCTTTAGCGCGCCCTGCTACCTTCTTGGCTAGGGTCATGGCTCCTCGCGTTTCAGTTCGAGTGCCTGTTTCACGATCATCTCGAAGCACTACATCCGGATCTAGCACCGCTACCAGCGAATCGAAATCTCCAGCGTATGCCGCAGCAAGGAAAGCATCAACAAGTATACGCTGACGATCCAAATCGGCCTGTGAACTCATCTCTTTTCCTCTTACCTTTTGACGCGCACGGCTCGCAAGCTTTCTAGTTGCAAGTTCAGATTTCCCCACAACGGGTGCAATTTCGTTGAATGGCATGGCAAAGATATCATGTAGCACGAAGGCAATTCGTTCCGCTGGATTTAGTTTGTCAATTACAACAAGTAGTGCAAGTCCAACTGATTCAGCCAACAGTGCTTCTTGTTCTGGATTGTATCGGTCTTCAGAGTTAGCAAAAACTTTGGGCAAAGCTTCGTTCATGAATTCCTCATGCTTGGCTTTTCTTGAACGTAACATGTCGAGACAAATCCGCGATAAGACTGTGGTCAACCATCCTCCTAAATTCTCAATCTCACTTCTTTCTGAACGATGAAGACGTAACCAAGTTTCTTGCACCGCATCCTCCGCTTCTGTCAAAGACCCAAGCATTCGGTAAGCCAATGCCTGCAAATGATTTCGGTACGATTCGAATTGTTCTTCCATAAGACTGAATTCTCCTTCATTATCTTTTATCATTAATAATATTTTACATCATATTGACGATTGAAGTTCAGCCAATGTGACAAAAAGCCAATCATCTGTGTCGGTCACACTCTCTCCATTTGACACGTCATTATAGTGAGAGGCCAATTTAAGGGTTTCTATTATATCTACAAAGGAGTGTTTACTATGCAATCAAGAATGAGAAATCCAGTTATGCTTTTGCCTGAAGTGGGCCAATCCTTGCAAGCGTTGGGCAATGCTTTATTTGCGTCAGCCGAGAAAAACGGTGTGCCAGTTGGTACCCTTTACCTTACCTATCTTCGTACCAGTCAAATCAACGGTGATAGTGTCTGTGTGGATCTTCATTCCCGTATCGCAATGGCTGCTGGCGAATCAGTCGAGCGACTTCTAGCCGTATCTGCTTGGCATCAAACATCAAATTTCACAGACGCGGAACGTGCTGCTCTAGCGCTCAGTGAATCGATAACTCGACTATATAACCAGACCGATTCGATACCAGACAAAGTGTATATGGAAGCATCTCTTCACTATGATGAAGCTGCACTGGCTACGCTCATTACTGGTATCTCCACAGCTAATCTTTACAACAGGCTTAACGTCTCAACACGCCAAATAGTGGACGTTTTGTCCCGCAAATAAATCGGCAGTCACTACTTGTAGAAACAGGAGGTTTTTTTATTATGTCAACAGTACTTTATATCACAGCTCATCCACGCGATGAGCAATCTTATTCCATGGCGGTAGGCAAAGAATTTATGCAAGCTTACCGTTCAGCTCATCCGCAAGATGAGGTGATCCATCTCGATTTGTATAAAATGAATATCCCCCATCTGGACTCTGATGTTTTAAACGGGTGGGACAAGCTTAAAAGTGGAATTCTTTTCGAGGAATTAACGCATGCGGAGCAAACGAAAATCGGTCGTATTAATGAGCTTGCCAATCAATTTGTGGCCGCAGATAAATATATCTTTGTAACTCCTATATGGAATTATTCCTATCCTCCAGTGATGAAAGCATATATTGACTCTTTCTGTATTGTAGGTAAGACATTCAAATATCTTCCTGATGTTGGTAGGGTTGGTTTGCTCGGTGATAAAAAAGCGCTCCTTATTCAAGCTAGCGGAAGTGTTTTATCACCTGGCTCAAATATGCCCGCCGAAAGTTTTGAAATGGGGCACCGTCACCTAAAAGTCATTATGGAGTTTGTTGGAATAACTAACTTTAAAGGCATCTTTGTTGAAGGGATGGCCGAGTATCCTGAACAAGCCTCACAGTTAAAAGAAAAGGCCATCCGACAAGCCCACAAAATAGCGGAAAACTTCTAAGCGAAGGAATTCTTAAGATTTGGGAAGCTGAAAGGCTTCCTTTTTCTTTTTTATCGTCTTTTTTACCCACACCATACCACCTTCATTACTTCATTTATTAAATATTTTGCAAGAAATATAATCTAAGAAAAAATACCTTAATTAGTATAATTCGAATTACATACTTTAATAGATTGTGGAAGGCTCTCGCACTCAATCTTTAGAATTAAATAGTAAAACATACACTAAGACTAGTAGTACAAACCAAGGCCATGATTTGTACTACTAGTCTTAGTATGTTTAATCATCCATATTCTGTTCTTTCTTTTTTTGAATCTCATCTACGAAAAGTCATTGAAACTATCTCCTAACATTTAACTATCTTTCACAAGCCCATCCATCTTTATCACGATCATGCTTCGAATCATAAGCTGGATGACCAGGCACTCATTTAAAATAGGTCCTGGTCATTTCATTATTTCGTTTAATAAAACTCATGCTACTAGTACTCGAGACAATTACTTTGCTTATGTATCAATGCTTCAAACGTACTTCCCAACTGTATTTAGCATACCACACAATGTAACACCATAAAAAATTAAGACCACACAGGAATGGTTTTTTTGAGATATTTAGCTAGAGAAAATACAAAATTCTATTGGTTTTCGTCTTTTTAATTATTTTGATTATCATTTTGATTTTGATCTTCTTGTTGTTCAGAAGGCTCTTCAGTTGGATCTGGCTCTTGTTCATCATTAGGTGTACCACATCCAAACAATATCCAAATTATTTCTCGCATACGATATTTTTTAAGTAACAGAAAAGTTACATTTACACCCTTAAACTTCTATTCAAAAGTGTCATTGTAAACATGGAGTATTTTGTGAGTCTAAATAAGACTTACAATGTAAATACTTAATTATGTATTTCCAATCGTTATGAAATTCCCTAATCGAACTTTCACAAGTCTCCCGTACGATTGGTCCTTTTTAATTTATGTAATAACCTATAGACCAAAACAATATTTGTTCAGGTCTATAGAAGAAGAATTGGACTTATACCTTATTGTTTTGATGAATTACCAGTTAAATTATTTGCTACAGCTTGTAATGGTTGAGTCATTTGTTGTGACGATTGATTTGTTTGATGTTGTGGTTGCTTCGTCTGTTGTGAAGATTGGTTAATCTGTTGCAAAGGCTGAGTTATTTGCTGCAATGGTTGTGCCATTTGTTGTAATGGCTGCATCATTTGTTGAGCATTCTGCAGATTTAATTTATTCGAAATATTTTTTGTGAACTGTTGAAGATTACCATTTTGCAATCCTCTAGCTACACCTAAAATAACAGCTCCAATTACACCCCATGTAAGAAATCTCATTAACAAAAGCCTCCTTATGCTAAATATTTTTGAAACAAGTTTAGTATTTGGAATCAGGCTAATACTATACTGAACATTTTTTGGGTTATTATTGTGGATCTCGATACTATAACCAATTATAGAAAGGCACTGGACATTTTTTATTAGGGGTTTCTTCTATATGTGATGATTTACTAGGCTTCATATTTAAACCCTCTACAGCCTTGCTATTTGCCCCTACAAATACAACTCTTTTGATATTTCTAGCAAATTTAATTTTGGAGATAGTACAAAGTTGATAATGATACTCCTATATATTAGTTTTAAAACAATAAAAAACTTGACCTTCACACTGTGTGAAGCTTTATAATACTACTAAGTTAGTCCTAGTTTTTTAAGTTAAATTCCCTAAAAAAATGCTAAAGCAAAAAGATTTAAGGAATAGGGGTAATAATAGAGTAATAAACTAGAATTCAGCCATGGGGCATAAGTGGTAATAATTAATAAATCGTTATAAAGGATAATAATGTAAATTGAAAGGGGATTAATATGGAATATCAAGTTGAAGTCTTACTAGAAAATCACGATAACTTTACTACATTTTTAAATACCAAGATAAAAGAGTACAATAATGAACATTCATCATATCATAAAGAAAGTAGACAAAAAGGTTCTATTCGTCCGTTAAACCTAATTGTCACAGATTCTCATCAACAATGGATTGGTGGCATCACAGCTGATGTTTATTGGGGATGGGTAGAAATCAACAAGTTTTGGTTTAGTAAAGAATACCGTGGAAAAGGTATCGGTGGACAACTATTGACGAAAGCTGAAGAAACAGCCAAGCAGATGGGGGCTACGAAGGTATTGTTAACTACATATGACTTCCAAGCACGTACATTTTATGAAGCAAAGGGCTATCAAGTTGTTGGGGAAATAAAAGATTATCCTCCTGGAAGCAGCTATTACACAATGGTAAAACATCTAGTTTAAATTTAGTGGGGCTGTCGCAATATTTCTTTTCGACAGCCTTTTGTCATAAATTAATTTATATATTTGAATAACACTAATACAAGGCTTGAAGTAATTAAATAGACAAGCTCTACAAATTATTATATTACTTCTACGTTGCTGAATCGTAATATCCAACCCCATCAAGCGATTAGTCGTCATTTTTCCATTCTGTAAATCCTTTAAGTGTGGAGTATTAAGTTGTCCATCAATAATGTTGAAACATTATGTAGAATGATTTGGTAAGAAAAAAGCTCAAGCTCAAAATTAAATTACCTGGGCTCTTCTGGTATAATATTAAATTGTTTTAGCCATTGTTATATTCGTAATTTCATAACCCATTTTTTCATATAAGCCACGTGCAATTTTGTTATGACCAAAAACGTTTAAACCAATTTTATTTATACCTAACTCTTTAGCAATAGTTTCAATTTCTTTCATTGCTTTCTTAGCATAACCCTGTCCTTGATATTGTTCAAAAATCAGAAAATCATAAATAAAACCTTCATTAGGTTTTGTAGGACCTTTTTGTGCAATCCAAATCATTCCAACTAAAATATCATTGTTAAAGATAGAGAATAAATGATTATTCTCGGTTTTCTCATCTTTTGGTAGCAGTTGATCAAATGATTTCTTCGACAAATCAATTGCTTCATCTTCACTCCAGTTTCCAGAAGCGATTTTGTCTTTTGCATAATCTTCTACTGCGAAACTGATATATTGTTTGAACTCTTCTTGGTTCATATTTTTTAATGTAATCAATTTATTTTCCTCCCACTCTATTTTTCAATCTTAGCATTTTTTAAAATTTCTTAATAATAATTGCTCTCACTTCATTTATTTACTACTTCATTGTTGAATTGTAATATACAGACCAATTAAACGATCAGTGGTCATTGTACCATTCTGTAAATCTTTTAAATGTTATTCCTGAATAATGCCGTCTTTAACATACTCCTCTATATGTGGTTGATACATTCCAGTTGGCATCCATAAAAATAGACGCTGTTGTTTTACAGCAGTTAAAGAGTTATCGAACAGCTGTTAAAGCACTGTTACTGTCGCATGGTCGGAAATTACAAGACGATATTTCGAAAGATAGTTCTTTTATTTTTATATCGCCAAACACTGCAGAACCTTTTGTTTCTACAGGATGAAATGCCATTTTCAACCGTATTGTAGCAGCAGCTGGATTGCCAGCTACCACTATACACGGATTAAGGCACACACACGCTACAATTTTGATGAATAATGATATTCCTGTGAAAGCCATTGCCGAACGATTAGGGAATACACCTGAAATAATCCATACAACATACGGGCATGTATTGAGAGAAAAGGAAGATAAAATTATCGATATATTTGACCGTGTGATTGAAAATGGGGCTAAAAGTGGGGCTAGTTCATAACTAACCCCTACTTAAACCGCTATATATAGGCATTATCAAAGACATTATTATTCGAATGGTTCTAGAATAGCTTCAATTTCTGCGCGTTTTTCTTCTAAAAATGGTGGAAGATCAAGCTCCTTGCCAAGATCCTCTACTGCTGAATCAACTGTAAATCCTGGACCGTCTGTAGCCATTTCAAATAAAATACCATTGCGATCTCTAAAGTAAAGACTTTGGAAATAATAACGATCCACAACACCCGTACTATCAAAGCCTCGCTCCTTAATTTTGACATCCCATTCCTGTAATTCTTCGACTGTCTCCACACGTAATGCAAGGTGATGAATGCTACCTCGTCCTGGTTTTTCACTTGGTCCTTCTAATTCCTTGACAATAATTTCGCCTAGTACTTCACCTGCAATGGATTGCAGCACTACCTCTTTTTCATCTTCTGTAATAACTGTATAACCAAATAAATTCTTTAATAAATCCACCGTTCTTTGTAAGTAACGAACTGTTATTTCCACTGTGCCCATTCCTAGAATACGATGCTCTTCAGGAATTTCAGTGCCATCCCAAGTCTGCCAATGGGCTGGTGTTTCGTGACCATGATGGTTTAAAAGCACCATCCGTAAGCCTTCATGATCTTCAAAAAACAATGCATCTTTTCCTGCATAGGTTGCAATATCACTGTGTTTGACCTCTAACTGTTGAAAACGTTCTTGCCAATATTGCAAACTAGCATAGCTTGGCACAAGTAGGCCAATGCGAGTAATGGCATTTGTGCCTCGAACTGTACGTCCTGCGACAGGCATCTCAAAAAATGTTAATTCAGTACCTGCTGCTCCTGTTAAATCTCCATAAAATAAGTGATACATCGATGGCGAATCCTGATTCACTGTCTTTTTCACTCGACGTAAACCTAGAATTTTTGTATAGAAATTATTATTGCTTTTGCCATTTTTCGTTAGCATGGATATATGGTGGTGTCCACTTAATTTGTTCATGATTCATTTCCTCCTCGTTTTCACTTGACTAAGCAAGTGATAATCTAAAAAAAATCACAGCGGCGGTAATTTTTTTTCACGACTATACTTTTCAAGCTTAGACATAAGTGTATATAAAGATTTCATTTCTTCTTCTGTTAATACCTCTTCAAAAAATGAGGATTGAAAGTGTAGCTGACTTGGTGTCGCAGCATCAATCAATTGCTCGCCTTTTGCAGTTAATGAAATTGTTTTCGTTTTCCAATTTTGCTTGCGTTCAATAAGTCCTTCTTTTTCAAGTCTCGCAAGCATTCGAGACATCCCGCCTTGCGTGACGGTTACTTTCTCTGCCAATTGTGATTGTGTAATCGGTGCATAAGTCTTGATTTGAATAAGAACATCGAACTGAGCAGTTGTTAAATCAAATCTCTTTAAAAATTCATTAGATAGCTGATTACTTTGTGTTGTAAAGCGCATCATTCTAATCCAAGTCAGTGACCCAAGTGTATGTTTTCGCATCGCTTCATCCTCCTTTCAATCATCACTTTACCACGCAAGTGATAAACAAGCAAGAAAAATATCTCGAATTCAAGATAAAATTCAGTGTGAAGCTCACACTATATAATGCCATGTGTGGTAATCGGATATAAATTACCTTTAAAAGCAAATGAAATCCTTCCCGTTTCTTCAGATACCACCATAATTAATGCATCACTTACTTCACTTAATCCTAATGCTGCTCGATGCCTTGTTCCTAATTTCTTCTCCCCCATATAACGTTCTGATAGTGGTAAGACATTTGCCGCCGATTCAATTAGATTTTGGTTTACTAAAACAGCGCCATCATGTAGAGGGTTTCCTGGAAAGAAAATAGTTTCTAATAAAGAATGGGTTAACTCGGCCCCTATATGAACCCCGGGCTGTATAAGTGATTTTAAGGAGTCTTCTCGTTCAATAACAATTAATCCTCCATGTCTTCGCATAGACATATTCTGAACACAATGTGAAAGCTCCGGATATTTTTCAGTAAACGGAGAAAGATAGCAATTTAAATAAAACGTTGCTGCTTTCATTTCAATCGTAATAAATTTCTCTTTAATCTTTTCAAAATTCCCAAGCAGACAATTTGTATCTATATCCATGGCTTCTACACTTTGCTGTAATGTAACGATGACCTGCAAAAGCTCATCTTTTAACGTTTGTTTCATTGGTGAAAGATCACAATTTATTGGATTCATATAAACATACCTCACTTTCAAATATCTTTTTTAGTTTCTCTAGATAGGTTGTTTTTATTCGCTAATAACAAAGAAAAGGCAGTTTCTTGTTAAACAAAAAACTACCTTGATTCAGCTTAAAAAGCTATCAGTCGATCACTAGTATTTGCTAGTAATCCATAGCCTGGTGCAAAAAACTGGTCAAAGGATGTTTCAACTACATTTTCAAACATTCCTTCTGGGGTCGTGAGCGAGTAATGAATGGCACGTACATATCCTTGATCTTGAGCCGTTCCGCTTAAGCGAGTAATGATTGCCCCTTCCTTTAAAGGCTTTGTAAAAGAGTATTTGACACCATCCATTTCAAAATTAAAGGCTTGGTCAGTTTCCTGGTACGTAATGTAGTAATAATCCTCAGCCTTAAAGTAATAATCGGCTGTTCTTTTGTAGACTCTTTTTCCTGCAATATTCTGATATTCTAGCTTTTGTAGCCTATCATTTGGTAAAAAGGACGTAATCACTGGAGATTCATTTGGCATTTTTATAGCTAGCACATTTTTAGGAACGGTATACATTTTTCCATTAACCGCGATTAATGCGATATATTCATTTTCTGTATAGAACGATACTTCATCAAATCGTTTCAGCTCTACCTGTTGAGAATGATCTATACCTTTAGCAATAACACCGTAGCGGATATAACGTTTGCCTTGATTATTCACAGGCTTCAATAGATTTGCTGGCATATAGCCTCTTTCCCCTGTCATGAATTGTACCCTAAGGTAACCGTTGACCTCTATCCCTAAAGATTGAATAGCAGAACCCTTTGGATAAGCAAACATTTTATTCAGGGAATTAACATCATTTAATGTAGACGGTGGATTCCATTCGATTGTTCTAGCTCCATTCATTGGACCCATTAGCAATTGTGTATCTGTTGTTACTGCATAATAGCCTTTATCTCTTGTCGTTGTTTCTACAATTCTAATATCAGTACCATCAACATTACCACTAACTATATTTCCTTCTTCCAAACTATAAACATAATTTAATTTCCCCTTGTCAAAATAAACCTCTGCAGAATAATTTCCTGGTACATGCTCGCTCAATAAATGCTGCCCATATGCTAAATCTATCATTGGGTATTTTTCTTCAAAATAGGCTTTTGTTCCTTGACGATTACTCACAATATAAGCGGGATTGTTATAAAAGGAAGAGCGAATTTCTGTAGGCACTTCCTTAAAAATGACTAAATCTGTAGCTTGTACGCGGTAGCCTGAGCTCATCCAATAAAACGTTTTTTGGTCATATTTCTCTATATTATAGACGCGGAAAAAATTATTTCGTTTAACTGTCATAGAGGTGTATGTACCATTAGAATTTTTCTTATAGACTTTAACATCCTTTGAAAATGTCATTTTTCCTGTTTGTCCCTTTACGATTTCTGCTCCATCCCAGTTAACTTGCGCATTGGATTTGGGTGGGATAATAAAGAAGACAACAAGAATGAGCAGCGCTAGACTATATTTTTTCATTTGACCTCCACCAATAATATTCTAAGTTTTTTCATTTACTAGTATAGCAAATGAAAAATCACGTGTCGTTCGCCAATTAAACGATGACACGTGATTGCATTTACATATGTCCAGCACGAATTTTCTTTACAATACTAAAGGTTGTGTAGGCTGCAGCAGGTGCAAGTACTACAATAAAAATAAGCCAAACTGTTAAATTATCCGTAGTTTTTAATGTTTCATAATTTGTAATAACAAAAATGATAAGGCCAATTAGTAATAAATAGCTCAGCACATTTGGAAAAATAACGATTAATCGTAAAAGTGCTGGTGGCATTTTTTGCTGATTCATATAAACCACTCCCCTTTCACTCCATTATACGAAAATCATCTATTAACTTCACTATATTTCTTATTTAAACCAATTGTTTGTCAGCTATTTTAAACCTTATATCTTCCTGCTGAATGTTGTAGATTCTCTGCTGTTGTATTTAGCATATCAATAATTGTTGTCATTTCATTCATGCTCGTAGTTTGAACTTTTGCCTTTTGAGCAACTGCATCAACACTTTCAGAAGTCTGTTTTGCAAGTAATGAAACATCTTCCATCGTAGCCGTCACTTCCTCTGTACTTGCTGCAATTTCCTCAGTAGAACTAGACACTAAATCTACCTGTTCCGCTAATACTTGTACATCATTCGTAATGCCCTCAAAAGAATGCTGTACTTCATGGACAATGTCACGACCAGCCTGTAAAACCTCTGCAGTTGAATGGATAACAGATACAATATTTGCTGTCTCCCTTTGAACATTTATCACGACTTCAGATATTCGATCAGCCGCTACTTTTGAATCCTCAGCCAATTTGCGTACCTCTTCTGCCACTACCGCAAATCCTTTACCTGCATCTCCAGCACGTGCCGCCTCAATAGATGCATTTAGTGCCAATAAGTTTGTTTGGTCTGAAATGCCAGTAATAACATTTGTAAATTCACCAATCATGCCTGATAATTTTTCTAATTCATGCGTACTCTCAACGGAAAGATTTGTTTTATCATGAATTTGAACTAATTGATTTTGGAGATTATTCATTATTTGCAAGCCGTTACTCGCATTTTCTTCCGTATTACGGGAAATCGTAGATATTTCAGTGATTGATTCTGAAATATGCTGAATACTACGTGCCAATTCCTCCATAGAGTGGGCACTATCTTCCGTATTTTTTTGCTGATGAAACGAGGCTTGAGCAACCTGACTAGATTCTTCCTGTATCGTTTCAGATGAATTAAGTGTCTGATAAGCATTCTCTTGAATTATGTATGTAGCCTCTTTAATTTGGCTAGCCTCCTGCTTTAAGTCACTCATAATCAGTTGGAAATTTTCCATCATACCGTTACACGATGCTACTAACTGACCTATCTCATCTTTAGCTTTGACGTTGATACGTTTGGTTAAATCGGCCTCACCCTTGCTAATTTCTTCTAATGAGTTACGAACACTTAAAATTCGAGTAACCTGCCTTGAAATTGATATACCTGTTGTTAAGAAAATAACACATACAACGATAAGTGAAGCAACAATTGTCCCCATTAAAATATGTGAAAGTACTACATTAGAAACAACAACAGCTAGATAAGTGCCATTTGAAAGAGGCTTCACATATTGTGTAACACGAGTACCATCATATTTGCCTGAAAATTCAGCTGCATCTGATGATGAAAATTGTGCGGGTGAAAAGCCAATGGATTCAAGATTTTTATCTGCCGTGGCTGTTATTGTCTCACCTTTGTCATTCACGATAGCTGCAAATAGAACAGTTGAGGATAAATATTTATTTAGCTGGTTTATATAATACTCACTTCCAATACTAGCCTCTAAATCTAATAATTGCTGTCCATGCCGTGCAACTTGCACAATCTGTGGAGTTGCTGGATTCCAACTACTTACACCAACAAATTTAAAAAATTCATCGTCCACATCACGAACTTGCGCCTTTTGTACAATTTCATTTGCACGACCATCTAAAAGCTGCATGTATTCTGCTGCCTGTCCGTTTGGATCAGAGCCGAAGTTAAAGTCAACTGTTGGTGCTACAGAAGTAACAGTTGTGTTTCCTTTATCATCCGTACTCCATATTTCATCAATACCTCCACGCTCAGCAATAGCCTTTAAATCCTCATATGTAGCGCCCTGATCAATAATATAAGAGGCCATGACTGACTCAGCAATCATTTCCTTTTCCATGATTTCTTCTGCCTTTTCTCTTGATTGAATAGCACCCTCAATTCCCATAACGATAGAGCTTGCAAGCGCCTCCCCATTGTTTTTTACACTTTTGTATGTTGCCTGATAAATATAAATAGAAAAAGCACCAATTATTACTACAACAATACCCATAATTTCTAGTAGCATTTTCCATTTCATAGATTTCCGCATATCCATAAATCCCCCCAAAAACATACGATTATTTCCATTTCATCATACAATATCAATTCAAGCGGTTTCATTAATTTTTTATTAAATCTAGAATAATAATTTTCTAGGGAAAATAAATTGTCACAATTTTGTAATAAATAGTCCAATTTTTCAGCCATGAAAAAATCTAAATAGTTTGGGCTATTTTATAAACAAAGCTAAGTAATATTAAAGTGATAAATTCTATCAGATTGTTATTTCTGAGCTTTTGGAAGTAATTTAACAAAGATATTAGGTATGAATTTTTACCTATATTTGAAACTATGTATATTAAAAAGCACCTTTAAATGAAACTTCATTCAAAAGGTGCTTGTCATTTTTATATTATATTAAAATAATTTATTGTTATACCAGGTAAACACTTCCTGATCAGATGTAAGAGCAGTTTGAGGAAAAATTTCCTGTGCTTCTGCTAAAAAAATTGGTAAATCATGCAGCATAAAACGTGCACTTAAATGGTTTAATAGTAAAAATTTTGCAGTTGCCTGTTGTGCGACCATTGCTGCCTCAACATTTGTAGAATGTCCATAGCTGGCTGCTAGACCCGATGTAGTGCCATCAAACGTAGCTTCATGAATAATAATATCGGCTTTATTTGCTAATAACACTGACTCCTGACAGTATTTTGTATCGCCTAAAATAGTCAGTGTAAAGCCTTTTTTGGGTGGTGAAACAACATCCTTCGCATGAATAATTGTGCCATCGTCAAGCTCTACATCTTTTCCACCTTTTAATTGTCCTAGTAAAGGACCTTTGGGAACACCAAAAGCCTGCACTTTATCCATTAACAGTTCACCCGGCAAATCTTTTTGCTCAATCCGATAGCCAAAGCATGGAACAACATGTTGAAGTTCTCCTGCAATTACCTTAAAATGTGCATCCTCATAAATTACACCCTCATGAACTTCAATAAACTGTATGGCATACGTTAAATGAGTTTTTGATAAGGCAAAGGTTTGCTCAACCCATTGCTGTAAACCTTTTGGTCCAAATATTGTTAATGGCTCATCCCCGCCCTGAAATGATCGAGAGCTTAGAAAACCTGGTAAACCGAAAATATGATCACCATGTAAATGTGTAATAAAAATTTTCGTAACTTTACGTGGTTTTAGAGGAGTATGCAAAATTTGATGCTGGGTCGCCTCCCCACAATCAAACAGCCACATTTCTCCTATCTCATCCAAAAGTTTAACCATCAGGGCGCTTGTATTTCGTTCCTTTGAAGGCATTCCTGCGCCTGTTCCTAAAAAATGTAGTTGCACATATGCCACCTCACTTCTATGTCTATCACTTTATTGTACATTATTGTGAACAATAAGAAAAACCTTTGGTAACAAGCTTTCCAAAGGTTTGATAATTATTTCGGCTCCCATGATACAAGTGCCGCATGAAAATCATGGCGATAATAATAACGTCCGTTCTTCTCCTCAATAAAGGGCTTGAGCGATTCCTCAACATGTGCTCTATTAAACGTAGTATTTAATATTTTTTTACTTTGAGTTGTGACAAGCTGCTCATAGCTTTCATATTCATAAACACGCTCTAATGGGATGATGTTACACTCAGCATATATATCCATTTCATAAAGTAAATTTAAAAATTCTATATAATCTCTTCGTGGAAACTTAATTTCATAGCCAAATTTTTCATGCAAAATATCATAATGCGGTTGAATTGGCCCTGTTGTCATTCCAATAATTGCTCTCTTTTTAGCGAGACGATTCATATGATGAAGTGCCGATTTAATTTCATACATTCGATAAAAACAATTGACGCCAATCACAATATCGTGAGCCTCTACCTCATCTTCCGCAAGACTTTCCCATTTTGTATGGATATAAGAAACGTGCTGTTTGTCCTGCATACAATTCTGAAGATAGCGAAGAATACTGGCTGAGCTATCAACACACGTTACCCTTTGCACATAATCAGCAATTGGAAATGTATAATTGCCCCAGCCGGGACCAATTTCTAATACAGAGTTCTCTGGTTGAATACGCTTTTTTATTTCTTGAAAAATCTTTGCAGCATAGGGATCTGTCTTTCCTATTTTTTTACGTGCAATGGACTGTACCCAGAATTGCTCTTCCAGCTGATCATCGACCATTCTTTCAGGCATTTGTCCATGCCAATCCTTCATACCTTCCTGCCATAATGCCTCATAATCAATGGCTAACGGTCCTTTTCTTGTCATACAGATACCTCTATATTCATGATTTCGTATATTTTATTTATATCGAGATTCGCACGAACATGCTTAGCGAGCATATTATAGGCATCTTCCCGACGCTCTGCATCACTTTTAACATCACTTGCTAAAGCAGGTAGCCCTTTTTTTATACGCAAATCATTGATAAGCTGTCGTGTAAAGTGACGGTTATGGAATAGGCCGTGAAAATACGTACCTATTACTTGCTCATCAGCACTTACTGCACCATCTACCCGCCCATCAGCTAATTGTAAAAATGGTGACACTTCATCACGTAAAATCCTTGTTCGTCCAAGATGAATCTCATAGCCAGAAAATGTATCCTGACCTCTTGTTCCGGTCATTTGCACCGTTTTTTTATCTCCAACGAAAACTGTTTCCATTGGCAATAATGCTAGCCCCAGCGCTGAATCTCCGCTTCCTTCTACAGCCTCTGGATCTAATAATGTTTCGCCAAGCATTTGAAAGCCACCACATATGCCAATAATTTTTGTTCCTTGCTGGCGTAAGTTAGCGATTGCTTGGTCGAAGCCCTGTTCCTTTAACCAAACTAAATCATCCATCGTATTTTTTGTTCCAGGTAGTATCAGTAAATCAGGCGTACCTAGCTCTTGAACGTTACCAATTAAACGAACACCGACCTCTGGCTCATCAAAAAATGGATCTACATCTGTAAAATTTGAAATACGCGGCAAACGAATCATGGCTACATCAATGGCGAACTCTCCAGGTTTAGGCTTTTTAAAGCGCAGAGCAGATAATGCGAGTGAATCCTCCGCTTCAATATTGACATCGACATATGGCACAACACCCAATACAGGAATGCCTGTTTCACGTTCTACCCATTCAATACCATCATCGAGTAATTCTCGCAAGCCTCTAAATTTATTAATGATGAGCCCCTTCACACGTGCGCGCTCTGACTCATCAAGCAATGCGAGTGTCCCTACAATAGAGGCAAAGACGCCACCTCGATCAATATCTGCAACTAGCACAACTGCTGCATCTGCTAAATGGGCCATTCGCATATTTGCAATATCACGATCTTTTAAATTGATTTCTGCAGGACTGCCCGCTCCTTCAAGTACAATGACATCATATGTATTTTGCAAAGTTCGTACAGATTTTTCTACAATGGGCATTGCTTCCTGAACAAATTGATTGCGGTAGCTTTTGGCGTCCATATTTAAAAAATGCTTACCATGCACAATGACTTCAGATACCATATCCTGCTTCGGTTTTAGCAGTATAGGATTCATATCAGTCGTAGCCACAACACGTGCAGCCTCCGCCTGTACTCCTTGTGCACGACCAATTTCGCCGCCCTCTTGCGTCACAAATGAATTAAGCGCCATATTTTGTGATTTAAACGGTACTACCTTTAGACCATCATCTGAGAAAATACGGCATAGCGCAGTACAAATCATACTTTTTCCTACATCTGAAGCTGTTCCTTGAATCATGATTGATTTTGCTGGCATCATCTTTTCCTCCATCTTAATAATTGAAGCTGGTTTTTACACAGATTTCTGCTGCTTTCTATATGCTTAAAATTCAAGACCTTTGACAGCTGGAATTCCCTCATCATAATAATGTTTTGTCGCCTCAATTGTTGACACCAAATCTGCCATGGCAATAAGTGCTGGATTTGCACTGCGTCCTGTTACGACTAAATGCATGGTAGAAGGACGCTGTTGTATGGCTTCAATAACTTCTGCTAAGGGTAGCACATCATCAATTGGAAACTTTGTGATTGCCAGCGCATTGTTCAGTTCATCTAAAACGAGTAAATCAATCATGTCGTCTTGCAGAGCTGCTTTTGTTTTTTTCCAAGCCTTTGCTAATGCAGCGCGATGCTCTTCTGGCGTTTTGGTCCAAGTAAAGCCAATTCCCATCTGCTCCATTTCCACGCCAAGCTTTCTTAGTGCAATTTGCTCTCCATATGTACGCTCTGGTGATTTAATAAATTGCATATAACGAACATTCAGGCCTCTTCCAACTGCGCGTAATGTGACGCCAAGTGAGGCAGTTGTTTTGCCCTTCCCCTCACCTGTATAAACTAAAAACAAGCCTTTTCTAGCCATTTTTTAAGCCTCCCTTAAAGCCATGTTGTTTTTTCTTCAAACGGGGTACGCTTCTTGTCTTTAAGCTCCTGCTCCTCTGGATAGCCTATAAAAATAGTACCTACTACTTTTTGCGATTGACTTGCTCCAATAAAGGTATGCATTCTTTCATCATGAACTAGCCCTACGCCACGTGTACGCCATACAAAGCCAAGCCCTAGCTCCTCTGCTGCAAGCCACATGGACATAATCGCACTACAAACAGCAAAGACGTTATCTTCTGTTGCATCAGCATCATCTTCCACAATATCTGCTGTTACCACAATGGCTACAGGTGTCGTTTGCACAACTTTCAATGAACTTTCTACCAAATTAGGCTTAGTTGGAAAACGTTCCTGTAAATAAGCATTTGCCATTTCCTCATAACGTTTCATTGCCTCATCTTGGATGATATAAAAATGCCAGGGCTCACGCATACGGTCATTTGGTGCATAAGTAGCCGCTTGTAAAATTTGCTCAATTTTCTCTTTCTCAACAGGCTCTGTTGTATAATTACGAATCGCTCGGCGATTTTTTAATGCCTCTATTACAGTCATGCTGTTCCCTCCATTTGAATCTTTTACGAAAAAGCAAGTCCCTGCTCTTCAAACCATTGAATTTTTTCTCGAACATTGACGACATCACCAACAATAATCATAGAAGGGTTATGATAGCCCTCTCGTTCAATAATGCTAGCAATTTCATCTAGCTTGCCTGTAATGGTACGCTGCTGATCTGTTGTGCCCCATTCAATCACAGCAACTGGGGTAGATGCCTTACGACCATGCTCAATTAACTTTCTAGAAATATAGGCAATATGGCCAACACTCATATAAAAGGCAACTGTATCAATGCCTGTTGCCAGTGCAGACCAGTTTAAAAAGTCTTGCCCCTTTTCTTCACGACCATGACCTGTTACGAGCGCAAAGCTTGTTGCAAAGTCTCGATGTGTAACAGGAATACCTGCATATGCTGGAGCAGCAATTCCAGCAGTTATTCCAGGTACGATTTCATAGGCAATCCCATGATTTTTTAATATCTCGGCTTCCTCAGCACCACGACCAAAAACAAATGGATCTCCTCCCTTTAATCGTGTGACAATTTTGCCCTCCTGCGCTTTTTCAACTAGTAATGCATGAATCTCGTCTTGAATAAGGTGATGCTTGCCAGGTAATTTACCACAGTACACAAGCTCTACATCCTTTTTTGCAAATTCTAGCAATTTAGGATTCACAAGACGATCATAGGCAATAACATCTGCCTTCTGAATACATTCAAGCCCATACACTGTAATAAGCTTGGGGTCTCCTGGTCCAGCTCCCACTAAATAAACCATTCCATCCTTCATTGCACTTCTCCCATCAATAATTGTTGTAAGTAGGCTTCACGTCTATCAATCTCACCTCGACGTGTCCATTCAAGTAAGTTTGGTTCTAGTAATGCTTGTAACGCGGCACGTCTTTGCTGACCTTTTTCAAACTTTGCAGCAATCATCAATCGTGCCTGTTGTAAAAAGCATACGTAGTCATCATATATCTCATCAAATTGTTCTTCGAGATCGGCTTTGATTTTTCTTGCTAATGCTGGACTAGCACCTGACGTTGATACTGTAAGCACTAAGGGACCACGACGTACAGTTGCCGGTGTGATAAAATCACTCTCAGCTTGCGCATCCGCACGATTGATAAGCTGCCAATGCTGAGCAGCTTCTTGTACGGCCTCATTTACTGATGTATCATTTGTCGCAGCAATAATCAGTGATGCATTATCTAAATCACGAGGTTCAAATTCTTTTTCACGCCATGTAATTTGCCCTGCTTCCACCAGTGGCAGCAATGAGTCGTCTAGAGTTGGACTAACTACAACGATATTTGCTTTAGCTGGAAGCAATGATGCTACCTTCTGCGTTGCCACATGCCCGCCTCCAACAATCACTACAGTTTTGTATTCAATATTAATATGGATTGGAAAATAATTAGTCATGATTTTTCACCTTCTTACAAGCTGATAGCCAGTTGTCAACAAGCTTTGGGTTTGATACAAAATGAAAATGTGTATAGCCAGCTACTAGATTTCCTTCTTGATAGCCCTCTTGCTTTTTCCCAAAACGCCCTTTTGTTTGATAGGCAGGCGTATTATGTGAGCCGCTATACGTTGAATAGTGGAATTCATGTCCTTTAGCCTCTTCATCTGTACCTATTAAGAAATTATTTTGAGTGCCAAAAATTTCACGGTAGCCAAGAGCTGCTAGCTTTGTTTGCATCGCAACTTCACCAGGAATAACACCTGCCATATCAAAACGCATACCATCTTTATTTGAAATGGCCTCTGTCAGATACATAAAGCCCCCACACTCCGCTAATGTTGGTAAGCCTTTGGCAATTGCTTCACGAATAGAATTTTTGGCCTCTACATTGTTAGCTAGTGCTTCCGCAAATTCCTCTGGGAAGCCCCCACCAATATAAAGCCCGTCAGCCTCAGCAGGCACAGCTTCATTGGCAAGCGGTGAGAAAAATTGTAGTGTTGCTCCCTTTGCACGTAGTAGCGCTAAGTTTTCTTCATAATAAAAGTTAAATGCTGCATCCTTTGCAACAGCAATACAAATATTTTGCGATGGTTCTTCCGCAAATAGCTGCCCTGCTTCTTGTAAAACAGGAGCCTTTGTTAAGTTCATTAATTGGTCTAGATCTATTGTCTCTGCCATTAATGAACCTAGCTTCTCATAAAATGAATCCAGTTCTCCACGCTCAATTGCAGGCACTAGTCCTAAATGGCGACTAGGGATATCAATTCCTTTCTCACGCTTTAAGTATCCAATAACAGGGATACCACATTCCTGTTCAATCGCAGCCTTCGCAATTTCATAATGACCGACACTGCCAACCTGATTCGCAATCACACCAACTATATTCGGCTTATCAGATAGCAATTGGAAGCCCTTTACAACTGCTGCAACACTTCGAGCCATGCTTGCACAATTAACAATTAAAATGACAGGACTTTCTGTGACAACACTGATGTCTGCAGCAGAGCCTTCATCAGATAAAGGACTTTTACCATCATAGAAGCCCATAACGCCTTCAATAATGGCAACATCTGCATCCATGCTTGCACGCGCAACAATATCTCGTACAGCCTCCTGTGAAAACATCCAGCTATCAATATTTCGTGATACTCTCCCCGTTACAGCTGTGTGGTAGGTTGGATCTATATAATCAGGACCACATTTAAAGCCCTGCACAACTTTTCCCTTATTTTGTAGAGCCTTCATCAGTCCAATAGTGAAAGTTGTTTTACCTACGCCACTGCCTGTACCAGCCAGTACAAAACGATTTGTTTGCATGGACTTCCTCCTTAAAATAGTAATCTAGCAACAGAAATTGTAGCATTGCCTGATTTTTTCTTTTCTAAAATAAGCGAATCTACCTTAGCATAACGCATAGCAGCTGGTTCACTGACACCATAAGCTCCTGTATATTTAAAAACTGTTTCTGAGGGTGATGGGAAATCTATTTCATTTAATTCAGCTGGTGAATAGGTTATAAATTCCCAATCATATTTCTTGGTAATGTCCAAAAAGCATAGCTCATCTTTCTTTAAATCGATTGTGCATAATGCCTTCACACTTTTTTTCGAAAGCTTTAGCTCCGCCAGCGTTTCATCAATGACTTGCTCAATTTCTTCTAGAGATGTCCCGCGATTACAGCCCATACCTAGCACTACCGATTGTGGTCGATAAATCACACCATTTTCAAGCAGTACTTCTTCTTCAGGCTCTATCATACGATCTGTAATTAACAAAGTCGCATGTGGCTTAGCCTTTATTGCTGCCTGTGTGGATGGATAAATTTTAATTTGCTCTGGCATTGGTGTATCACGCATCCACCAATCACGTTCACCCGCTTCCTGAACAATAGCGACATGCTCCTCATTCACAACGGAAGCACTAACAGGTGTCAATTTATCTGCACTATCCCATACCCAGCCAAAACGGGCACCAAATAAATCAACAGGAATCGTTTTTTGTACATCGGAAGCTGTTGTAATTATTGGATTGGCGCCCAGTGCTGCAGCTACTTCATGTGTCAGTTCATTGGCACCACCTAAATGTCCAGATAACACACTAATCACATTTTCACCACGATCATCAATGACAACAACACCTGGGTCCGTTTTTTTATCTTTTAATATTGGGGCAATCATGCGTACAACTGCACCAAGTGAAATGATTAAAATTAAACCTTTATATTGCTTAAAAAGAGTTGGCAATAGTAAGCGCACAGTACCTGTAAACAGTTGAATATGCTTTTCTGCTTCATCACCTTGCTCAAATTTACTCATATAATATAAATCACTTGCCGCGAAAGTATGCTGCAAACGGCGTCCGATTTGAACACCATGCTTTGTGATGGCTACAACAGCATAAGGATTGCGTTGATCAACCTCTGGTAAAACGCCCTCTTGTAATTCAATCACTTGTCTTCACACCTTTTCTAAAACCATGCGTAAAGGTAGCATCATATAATTTCGAACGATATTGATCCTTATCATGAATAGTTGGGTCTAAAGCCCAGCCAGCTAAAATCATCGCATGTTTACGAATACCATTTACACGCATCGCTTCATCTAATTCAACTAATGTTGTACGGACAATTTTTTGGTCTGGCCAAGATGCACGTTGAATAACAGCTACTGGCGTATCATCTGCCCAGCCTGCACTTTGGAGCTCTTTGACAATCTTTTTCGTTAATGTTGCACTAAGGAAGAGAGCAATTGTACAATGATGACTCGCTAAATCACGTAGCTTTTCAAATTCTGGTACAGGTGTACGCCCTTCAGCACGTGTTAAAATAAGTGTTTGCGTTAAATCTGGAATTGTTAATTCTGCACCAATTGCTGCCGCAGAAGCAAAGACAGAGCTCACACCAGGAATCACCTCATAGCCAATGCCTTCCTTCTTTAATAGAGCTACCTGCTCCATAATAGCACCGTACATTGCAGGATCTCCTGTATGCATACGAGCTACTACCTTCCCCGCATTAACACGATCCACCATGACCGCTACCATTTCCTCTAAATGCATACCAGCCGTACGAATTACCTCGGCATCTGGCTTAGCTTTTGCAATTAGCTCCTCATTGACTAATGAATCTGTATACATCACCACGTCTGCTGTTTGTAGCATATGTAAGCCCTTCACTGTAATTAAATCTGGATCACCAGGCCCAGCACCGACAATATAGATTTTCTTCATTATTTACGCACCACCATTAATGTTAAATATTCTAACTCGACACCGTCTAGCTCACGCACATCCCAAATAACTTCCTCGTCAGATGTTACCTTTGTTACAACTGATGCCTTATCAAGTAAATCTAAATCTCGTAGCACCTGTAGCATTAGATCAATAACCTTCGCCACTTTAATAAACACAACTGCATCATGACTTTCAATGGCCTCACGCATTGCATTATAGTCATCATGGGCAGGTATAATGGCAACTTTGTCATCTCCATCCGCTAGTGCAATTCCTAAGCGTGATGCAGAACCATTAAATGAAGAAATACCTGGAACTGTACGAATTTCAACCTCTGGGTGCTTGTCCTGCATCAGCTTCATCATATGAATAAACGTACTATATAATAGAGGATCTCCCTCTGTAACAAATGCGACGTCTTTGCCTTCTTTCAATTTTTCATAAACAAGCTCAACAGATTTTGTCCATTCATGCTCTAATACAGCCTCATCCTTCGTCATTGGAAATACTAGGCCAAGCATATCCTTTTCTTCTGGATTAATATAAACATCCACGATTCGATGTGCATAGCTTTTACTGCCTCTTAACTTTTTTGGATAGGCAATGACTGGTGATTCCTGAATAACACGAAATGCCTTCACTGTAATTAATTCTGGGTCGCCAGGACCTACGCCCAAGCCATATAAAATTCCAAGATTACTCATGATTTTCTTCCTTTCGATATGCAGAAATAATGTAAATAGGATTTAATGGAACAAAGCGTGTCATATCTAAGATTGGTTTACTGCGTGCAAGCTGTGCCTGTAAAATGTCTACAGCATAACCACATGCCTTAAATGCTTCCACTGCCTTATATAAATTTTCGATGGTTGCAGCATTCAGGACAATACGTCCATTTTGCTTTAAGCGTGTGCAGCACAATTGTAAAAGCTCCACCATTTCTCCTCCTGTACCGCCGATAAAAATGGCATCCGGATCAGGAAAGTCTTCAAGTCCTGCTGGCGCTTTACTATGAATAGCTGTAATATCAACACGGAACTTTTGCTGATTTTGCAGGCAATTTTCTAAATCTGGAGCATTTTTCTCCACCGCAAACACTTGACCTTCTGGCGCAAGCTTGCCAGCCTCAATCGCCATTGAACCTGTACAAGTTCCAACATCCCAGATGATACTATCCTTTTGAAGCTGCATTGCCTGCAAGCTTAATACTCTAATTTCCTTTTTTGTAATTAGCCCTTTATCTGGCTTACGCTGTGAGAATTCTTCATCATCAATGCCAAGTGCATAACGCTTTGGCTCTGAAATTTGCTGAAGAATAACGACATTTAAAGGAGAAAAATCAGCTTCTTCTAATTCATCAAGCGAATACCAGCCGAATCTTTCATTTGTACCTTGTAAATTTTCGGCAACAAATGCTCGGTATTCTGTCATGCCAAAATGCTTTAAATAACTTGCTAGTACATTCGGATTGTTTTCCGCATCTGTTAGAAGTGCAACTTTCTTTTTGCCATCAATACGCTGTGCTAAGCCCTTCATGGAGCGCCCATGAATACTTGTGACATAGGCATCCTGCCAGCTTTCCCCCATCTTTGCAAAGGCAAGCTGTACTGAGCTCATATACGGATAAACCTCAATATCTAGCTTTTTAGCTAAGTAACTGCCGATTCCATAAAATAATGGATCACCAGATGCTAGGATTATCGTATTTCTTGTTTCTTCAGATAATTTAGTAACAAGTGCAGAAAGGCCGCCTTTAATCATTATTTTTTCGCCTTTAAAGGTCGGGAAAAATTCCAGAACACGCTCTCCGCCAATAAGTACCTCACAGTTTTCAATCCACTGTAGATATTGCGGCAACAAGCTTTCTTGTCCGTTATCCCCGATCCCAATCAATTTCATTGATTGATGCAATGTCATCAGCCCTTCCTAATAATTGTCCCTGCATCGAATAAATCGATGTGGAAAGCGTTAAACCGCCTTTAATATGGTGTAGTGAGGAATAGCAGCAGGCCTCACATAAATGATGAAAAAATGCATCATAGCCCTTTTCTGCCATAATTTCGCCTACCTGTGAAGCAGTATTGGCCTCCTGTACCGCAGCTATTGTTTCCTCGTCTGCCCCAATATCCTTAGCCAATTGTGCTAAAAAATTAAAATCTATCGGAGCACTTTTGGAATGCACCATCATCACACCTTGCGCGACCTTCGAAAATTTCCCCATCATGCCAACAAGAGAAACTTGCTTAATGCCAAGGCGTTTACAGTGCTTTAAGGTAAAACCAACAAAATCGCCCATTTCAATAAATGCTTCCTCCGATAAATCAGGGTACTGCGCCATTCCGTACTTTTCACTGCGTCCCCCTGTTGTGATGACTAAATGTTCACAGCCAGCTGCCTTAGCAACGCTGATTGCTTGCACTATACTTGCCATATAAGCGGAACTCGAAAAAGGCACGACAGTTCCCCTTGTGCCTAAAATGGAAATACCACCTATAATCCCCAGACGACCATTCAAGGTCTTTTTCGCAATTTCTTCACCTTCTGGGACAGAAATAATAACGTTGACGCCGCGTTTTATTTGAAAATCGTCAAGAACACCCTGTACGGTACTATGAATCATTTTACGAGGTACGGGATTAATAGCTGCTTCTCCAACTGGTACTGGTAAGCCGGGCTTCGTTACGCGCCCGACACCAATTCCTCCATCAAGATGAATGCCGGGTGTATCTGCCCAGCTCACTGTGCCAATAATAAGTGCTTTATGTGTAGCATCTGGATCATCCCCAGCATCCTTAATGGTTTCACAGCTTACCGCATTGTTTTCAAACATACAATTTTCGATTGTAAAGGTTGCATCTCGCCCAATTGGCAAATGAATTGTACTTGTTTCCTGCTCTTCATTTGTAATTAGGGCAAGCAATGCTGCCTTTGCCACTGCAGTTGCACAGGCTCCCGTTGTATAACCGTGACGCATGTCTTTGGGATCCTTTTTTGGCTTCCGCTCCATTATTTTTTCGCCTGTTCATCCGCTAAAAGTGAGATTGCATTCAAAGCGGCAACCGTCACTGTACTACCGCCTTTACGGCCAACATTCGTAATATACGGAATACCTTCTAGTTTTAATAATTCCTCTTTTGACTCAGCTGCAGATACAAAGCCAACTGGCATACCGATAATTAGATCTGGCTTTGCTAAGCCCTCTTTAATTAAACGGATTAACTCTAGCAATGCCGTTGGTGCATTACCAATGGCATAAATACCACCTTCATGTAATTTAGAAGCTTTTTGCATGGAGATAATAGCACGTGTTGTGTTTTGTTTTTTGGCTTCTACTGATACGTCTTCATCTGCGATATAGCAGTGTAGATCCCCACCATGCTTTTGAAAGCGTTTTTTGCCTGAGCCACTTTCAATCATTTGCACATCAGCTATCACATGGCGACCTGCAAGAATTGACTTGATACCTGCCTCAATTGCCTCTGGAGTAATAATAACGCTACGACCAAGCTCAAAATCAGCAGATGCATGAATGATACGACGAACGACCTTCCACTCATCCTCTGAGAAATCATGCTCTCCCATTTCTTCTGCAATAATTGAAAAACTGTAATCGTAAATTTTATCTGGGTCTACTGTTAATGGTTTGAAATCTGTTTTAAAATCCATCTGAATTGCCTCCTAAAGTGTGAGTTGTACAGCCTGTAGTACTTCCGTAAATGTAGAATACTGCTGGCCATACTTTATATTTGGTCTTGCAATTAATATTGTTTCAATGCCACATGCAAGTGCTGCCTCTAGCTTTTCATCCACTGAGCCAACCTTGCCACTCTCCTTCGTAATCATCAATGTCACATCATATTGACGAAAAAGCGCTTCGTTTAATTCCTTTGAAAAAGGTCCCTGTATAGCGACTATATCTCTTTGCGCCACACCAAGTGCCTCACATTTTTCCATGTTATCGAGTCTAGGTAGCATACGTGCAATCACCCTTGTATTCTCTAAGCCTTGTAAAATCTTAGTAAATGTCGCAAGCGTTTTACTGCCTGTCGTTAGCATAATGACACCACGTTTTTCTGCCGCTAAGTGAGCAGCCTCCTCATAATCTTTTACTATTGTAATAAGGGGATGAGAATAATGTTCATGTGCTCGTTCATAGCGAATATATGGTATATTTGCTTGCTCCGCTGCTGCCATGGCATTTTTGGAAGCTTCCTCAGCAAATGGGTGAGAGGCATCTACAACTAAACGATACCCTTGTTCTGTCAAAATTGTCGTCATTTCCTCAGCTGTTAATCGTCCAACTAAATGAGGTAGACCCACCTCAGCAAGGCTAGAGGCTGCTGATTCAGTAACGACTGTTGCCGTTACATCATATCCTGCTGACTGTATTTCAAGAGCTAAGTTTCTGGCATCACTCGTTCCTGCTAACATGAAAATCATTTCACAGACTCCTCTTCATGGTGGTGGTCATGTTCGTGATGGTCGTGATCATGATCGTGGTCATGATGGTGATGATGATGCGCATGACCATGTACCGCCGCATAAGCTCGATAATTTTCTAAATCCTGCATACCTGTTGATGTCCCATTTACAGCCTGCTCAATACGCTCTAGTAGCACATTTTGCAAACGTTCATGATACCCAAAATAGTCAGCAATTTGAATATCACAATCTGGATATTTGTCGTTAAATTGTTTACACATACCATTCATGCGCTCCATCAGGATGCCCGTGAATAAAAAGTATGGAAGCATAATGATTTTTTTAGCACCTAGCTTAACACAGCGCTCAATTCCCTCTTCGACACGAGGGTCCGTTACTCCCATAAAGGCACTTTCAACATATTTGACAGGCAATTTTTCCCATAACAGACGTGTGATTTTATAAAAATCACCATTTGCAGCTGGATCACTGCCGCCTCGTGCAATTAATAAAATAGCTGTATCCTGTTGTTCCTCTGTAGCATTGAAGCCGATTTCAGCTAAACGATCCTCTAAAATAGCAAATATCTCTTCATGGACACCTATCGTTTGACCATATGTGAATGTAATATGTGGATAATGCTCACGCGCATGTTCGATTTCTGCTGGAATATGTAGCTTTGAATGCCCAGCATGAAGAAGAATAATTGGAATCACATGCACCTCTGTTGCACCCTTCTTCACACAGTTTGTTATACCCTCTTCAATGTTTGGAGAAGCAAACTCCAAGAAACACGTTTCTACTAAGAAGCTATCATCAATACGAGGTGTCATTTGCTCGATAAATGTACGCACCTCATCATTTCCTGCTGCTAAACGGCTCCCATGGCCGACAAATAAAATTGCTTTCATCTCATAACTCCTCACTAGTCACCGCATGGAGCGGGCTCTACTTTTATTTTTGAAGACATATCCTGATACGTGAAGTGCAGAATCTTTTTCACACGCTTAAAATACTTAAACAGACGTTCATTTGGATGGGCATTTGCTTTATACTCCTCAATGATGTCCGTAATGAGCGGAATAAGTTGTTCAGGCTCTAGGCCCTCTACAACTGGCTGTGCAGCATGTGCTGTACGACCTACTGGCTTTGCCCCAATAAAAACATCGAACTTGCTTTTACGATAAACAATACCAATATCATCAAATACTGCTCGATAGCACGCCATACCGCAGCCATTAAAGCCAATATTCAAGGTTTTTGGTAAAGACATTCCACCAAGCTTCTCCTGAATCTCCTCCGCATATGGAATCGAATCAACCTTTTCTCCGTAACAGAAGTCACAAGCCTTTAATGATAGTACATCTCCAATCGGCGCCAGTAAAAAACCAACCTCACGAAGCTTTGCTGTAATTTCTTCTGGGTCCGTTGTTGGGATTTTTAAATGGATTTGATGGTCAGGTGTGTATTCCATCGTTCCATCCTCTCCAACAACCTCTGCTAGCGTCATCATCTGTTGCGGAGTGAAAAATTTATTGGCTACTCCTGGGCTTACAGCTAATTCAAAGATAGATTCGATTTTTTGTTGCACAAGCTTTGGTGTTATCTTTACCTCACTTGTTCCCTTGACCATAGCTAACGCTGCTGTCGCCATCTCAAGTGAAGTTTTTTTTTGCTTAGTATTAGGTGTGATGGCTAAACTGGGCTCAATACGATTGGCGTTGGGATCTGCTGCAAAGTCATTGCGTGCCTCTCCAGTTTCTTGATTCATTGCCCATGGTTCATTTTCTTCCCTTAAACGTTGATGTGGACGTAATGGCTGCTTTTCCTCACCAAGTGTGTATTTGCGCTGATAGCCGCGTGGTGTAATCATTTTATTATCATAGAAAAACGTCGATGAATTTCCGATAATAACTGTTGTCAGCATTCCAATATCATGCTCTAGCATTTCTGCTAAAGTTGTCATTGTAACTTCCTGACGATCACGATAAGCGCTTTTGACAAGTCCCACTGGTGTATCAGGTGAACGATATTCTAATAAAATGCGTTGGGCCTCCACAATTTGTCTTGTACGTCGACCACTTTTTGGGTTATACAGAGCAATCACAAAATCCGCCATTGCTGCTGCCTCCACACGCTTCGCAATTAAATTCCAAGGTGTTAGGTGATCACTTAAACTGATCGTACAAGCGTCATGCATAATTGGCGCACCTAGTAAACTTGCACATGAATTGATAGCAGAAATACCTGGAACAATTTCTACCTCTACACCAGTTGCTTCCGTCCAACCAAGCTCGATTAATACCTCATACACTAATCCTGCCATGCCATAAACACCAGAATCACCGCTGGAAATAACAGATACGATATTCCCTGCCTCCGCTTGGCGTACCGCTTCCTGTGCACGAGATACTTCCTCCGTCATACCTGTACTAACAATGGATTTTGCATTAACTAAGTCTTGAATAAGCTCTACATATGTTTTATAGCCTATGATCATATCACTCTGTTGCAATGCCTCCACTGCCCGATGCGTAATATGATTAAAATCACCAGGCCCAAAGCCAACTACGAAAATCTTCCCTTTTTGCGCCATTTTGTTACCCCTCTTTCACCTTTTCGATGCCTTTAATGGCTGTTGTTTGTGCTGTCCGCTGCAATGTACCCTCCCGAAGTGTAAAAACATGTTCATGATGCAGTGACTCATGATGTAAATCCTGCACAAGTGCCCTCGCATGCTCAGTTGTTGGCACACGGTACCAATTTCCTTGCGGATAAGCAATGACAACACAGGCATCCTTACATCTGCCGTTACAGCGTGTCCGTGTTGTATGTATTTTTTTATCAAGTGCCTGCAACTGTATTTCATCACGAATTGCTTGTGTAATTTCCTCCGCTTCTTTTTTCATACAGCTGCTGCCATTGCAAATAAAAAGATGGGTTTGCATCCCTTCTAAATTCCAAGTAGTCATCGTTGTTCTCCCCCTCAATACTTTTAGGAACAAAGAAAAACCTTTACTCTAATCGAAGAGTAAAGGTTTAGTAGAAGCCAAATAAAGTCGAATAAATTACAGGTACTCGCCTTTGCTTCAACTTCTCCCTCCGAAAAGTTTGCATGCATTATTACATAAGCAGGTTTCCTGACTTAAGCTTCCATTTACTTTCGCGCCTTCCCAAGTTTGCACTAGTGGCATTTGCGATTTCATCAGCTATTACAGTAGCGGGGGCTGTATCGGATTTTCACCAATTTCCCTATTATCTTGAAAATATTCAAGCACTTATGTATGTTTATATATCAAATTTGTATGTTTTACATGAATTGAAAACTGTCTCTATCATATCTTATAATTTTAAAATTTCAATATTTCTCACTAAAATCATGACAATTTTATTAAAATTTCATCAAAAATTTCATAGAATAAAGAAAAATTCTCTTTTATTTTATCAGAATTTTCTACATTGCACCTCAATTAAAAAAATTTTTTTCTTAAAAAAGATAGCCTCATGATGGAAAATCATGTTACACTTTGTCGTGAAATCTCACAACTTCATCTTTTTTCGGTGCGAAGTGCTTATCATTTTGCTTAAAAGGGAAGCCGGTTCAAGTCCGGCGCGGTCCCGCCACTGTACTAGGGAGTTTTATAGAGAATGCCACTGTCCAACGGATGGGAAGGCCTATAAAACGAGGAACTAAAGCCAGGAGACCTGCCGAAAAGAATGTGAACGTTTCAACCTACGAGGATAGGTGTGCGGCTTAGTAGAATCGAATTCTATTTGTTTTTTAGCTATGCACTTTTCCAATATGGAGAAGTGTTTTTTTATTTTCGCACGCTTTTTCAAAAACTATAAGTGAGGAGGAGAAATTTTGAAATTCTCAGGCTGGAAACTTAGTTATTTCTTATTGGCATTTTTATTTGTGCCAAATCGTGCATTTGCCATGCATATAATGGAGGGCTTTTTGCCAATTGAATGGGCCATTTTTTGGTGGGTTGTATCCATTCCATTTATTATTTTAGGATTACGTTCAATTCGCAAAACCATTGATGCAAACCCTGAAACAAAAATGATATTAGGGCTATCAGGCGCTTTTGCTTTTGTGCTATCAGCATTAAAGATACCGTCTGTAACAGGAAGCTGCTCGCATCCAACAGGTGTTGGGCTTGGTACAGTTCTGTTTGGACCATTAGCAATGAGCGTAATTGGAACAATTGTATTACTATTCCAAGCTTTACTTTTAGCACATGGAGGACTTACAACTTTAGGAGCAAACGCTTTTTCCATGGCAGTTGTTGGTCCAATTATTGCTTATTATGTATTTAAAGGCTCGCAAAAAATGGGTCTATCATTTTCTTTAGCTGTGTTCTTAGCTGCTATGCTTGGTGACTTAGGTACATATATTGTCACTTCAGTACAACTAGCTCTTGCTTTCCCTTCTGAGGTTGGTGGCTTTATGGCATCATTCTCAAAATTCGCGGGTATTTTTGCATTAACACAAATCCCTCTAGCTGTTAGTGAAGGAATTTTAACAGTAGTCGTGATGAATTTCTTGAAAAAATACAATGTAAGCGAATTAAAAGCTTTACGTGTTTTCTCAACAAAGGAGGCACATTAGAATGAAAAAAAACTTATTACTGCTTGCAATTGTTGTATTATTAGCCATTGTCCCATTATTCATACAAAAAGGTGCTGAATTCGAAGGAGCAGATGGTGAGGCGGAGGCGGCAATTGGTGAAATAAATGCTGAATACGAACCATGGTTTGAAAGCTTATGGGAACCACCAAGTGGAGAAATTGAAAGCTTATTATTCGCACTACAAGCTGCTATAGGTGCTGGATTTATCGGATACTTTATCGGCTTAATGCGCGGCAAACATAAAGAAGGTTAAGTATGTTGCTCATTGATAAGTATGCATATATGAATAAGCTAGCGTCTGTTCATCCGCTAGAAAAAATGATGTTTTCTTTTGGACTATTATTATTGTCGCTTATCATGAGAGATGAACGAATTTCACTCATTACATTTATTGTAATGAGTGCTTTTATCATTATAAGCGCAAAAATTCCTGTTAAATATTATTTTAAACTATTATTGTTACCTGGATTTTTTTTACTATCTAGCTTATTATCTATTTTAATATCTATAGCCCCGGCGACAAGCATGCTACCTGAACATATCTGGTCATTTTCTATTAATAATTGGACAATTTTTGTAGGCAACGCAAGCATAGTGACAGCACAGCAACTTTTTTTCATCGTTCTTGGAAGTGTCAGTTGTTTATATTTTTTAATCCTAACAACATCTGTACAGTCTATTTGTCATGTGTTGAGACAATGTAGAATTCCTGCTTTGTTTGTTGAGCTGGTAGAATTAACATATCGATTTATTTTTATTTTTTTAGACAGTATGCAAAAAATTCACCTTGCTCAGCAGGCTCGACTTGGTTATCACTCACCTGCCCAGTGGCTACGCTCTGTATCTATGCTTATCGCCGCTTTATTTGCTGAAATGTTCCAACGAAGCCGTGAGCTTAATAATGCCATGCAAGCACGTGGTGGCGAAGCGGTCTATTGGCAGGAGAATGCAACCTATAGCATGAAAAACTGGCTGGGTATTGCCGCTATCTTACTATTCCTCATCGTGTATGGAGGTTTTTTCTAATGACAACAGACTTATACTTTGAACTAAATCAGCTTTCTTACGCCTATGCAGATGGAACGCACGCCCTAACAAATATTAGCCTCCAAATTCCGAAGGGCAAAAAAATCGCCCTACTAGGTCATAACGGAGCAGGAAAATCGACTTTATTTCAGCATCTCAATGGCATTCTCAAGCCAACTTCTGGAAATATAGCCTTTTGTGGCAAGGCTCTTAATTATAGTAGAAAAGCATTAAAAGAATTACGTCAACAGGTTGGCATAGTTTTTCAGGATGCAGACAATCAGTTGTTTTCTGGTACAGTGAAGCAGGATATTGCATTTGGACCTTTGAACCTCGGCTGGACCACTGAAAAAATTGAAGAGAAAATTGCTTGGGCAGTAGCACAAACTGAGGTGGAAGCACTACTCGATAAACCAATACATTTTTTAAGTGTAGGTCAAAAAAAGCGGGTAGCTATGGCAGGCGTACTAGCGATGGAGCCAACTGTTTTATTATTAGACGAGCCTACCGCAGGACTCGATAATTATTATGCTGCACAAGTTTTACAGTATTTAGCTAAATTAGAAAATGGGAATCGTACCATTTTAATGGCGACCCATGACATCCCATTGGCCTATGAATGGGCAGATCAAATAATTGTTATGGAGGGTGGAAAAATCATCTATAACGGGGACCCTGTTGAGATGTTTTATCAAGAGGAGTTACTTCAACGAGCCCATCTGGAACGTCCCTGGGTCTTTGAAATGGCGCTTGCTTTACAGCGAAAAAAATTATTGAATGAAAACATTAAGCTGCCTCGTTCAAAAGATGATTTACAGAAACTGATTGAGCAGATTTGAGTATTTGTATCTGAGCTGTTTTTGAGAGAATCGGAGCTTTTTACTTTCGCACCTGAGCGTTTCTTGAAGGGTACCGAGCTTTTTGTTTTTGAACCCGAGCGTTTCTTGAGGAGACCCGAGCTCTTTGCTTTCATACCCGAGCGTTTCTTGGGGAAACCGAGCTTTTTGCTTTCATACCCGAGCGTTTCTTGAGGAGACCCGAGCTCTTTGCTTTCATACCTGAGCGTTTCTTGAGGAGACCCGAGCTCTTTGCTTTCATACCCGAGCTTTTTGTTTTCTGACCTGAGCGTTTCTTGGGGGAAACCGAGCGTTTCTTGAGGGGACCCGAGCTTTTTGCTTTCGTACCTGAGTGTTTTTTCTTGCACCATATAGGAAATGACCAATTTAACAAGAAAAGCATCTTCGCCCCTATCGACGAGATGCTTTTTTCTTAATCAAAATACTTTACGTAATTACAATATTGATCTTGTTTCATATGAAGATTTTCGTATAGCTTCCGCGCATTAATATTATCGGTGGCAGTTTGAAGTGTGACATAACGAGCAGACTGCTGCTCACAATATTGAAATACCTTTTGCATTAATGCCGTGCCTACCCCTAAGCCCCTCGCATCTTCATTCACATATATATCATTTAAAATATATGCACGCTGTAAAGCAATGGAAGAAAAGGTAGGATATAATTGTGTAAATCCCACTGGCTTGTCATTTTCTACAGCTATAAAAATAATAGATTCCTTCAAAGCCATTCGTAATTGTAAAAATGCCTTTGCACTGCTTCGATCTGATTCAATCCCATAGAATTGGCGGTATTCATCAAAAAGCACTGCTACCTCTTCTAATTCATTCATTGTTGCTTGAAATATGTTCATGCTGCTCTCCCCTTATGTCTACCCATGATTGTCAAAAAATATGAATCTAGCTCTCATTATAAAGGAAATAATCGGATAAAGAAAAGAATTCCCCACAAATTCGAGCAAGTATCACATTAGAGTGGCTTTTCCTGTAAATATTAAGCAACTTTTTTCAATATATGCTTCCAATTTAATTCTGTTCTTGCAAATGCTTGGAGCTGCTCACATGTATCTGCTAATAATTGCTCCTGCTTTGTTACTTGCTGTAATGTTTGCGCTACGCTTTCCCAATCATGCGTTAGGTGAATCGTGCCGAATCATTGATGATACATGTACATAGCACTCCACCAGGAAGGTTAAACTAAATATTTCTGGACGGGAGTTACTACTCTCACACTAGCAAAGGCGAAAGAGCGTGCCACATTTGAAGGTATTACAGGCCTATATCACCTTGTTAACAATCAGAGTAATTCAAAGAACGATCTTTTGCAGCTATTCAATAAACACTTTAAGGACAATCAAGTAACCATCCATCCTTGTCAACTTCCAAACGTCGATAAAACGCTTATCAATACTGGAAACGATTTTTCATTTGTTGTCCCCGACTATAGGGAGATGATCATTGAAATGAAGCATTGGGTAATAGTTCATAAAGATTTACACCCTCACTATTTTAAATAAAGAAAAACTTTGCTAAATCTACTAGCTTTAACAGTTATGTAGATTCTTTTTGTAGAGGCTAATGAATAATTTTTCCTTGCGGTAATCGCTCATCCTTCATCCAATTCTCAACAAAATGATTAAAGAACGCAGGATTTGCCAAAGATACTCCATGCCCCATATTAGATAGCACCACACCTTTACAATTGGGATTACGATTAACTAGCAGTCTAGCAGATTTTTTCATGATCCCCTTTTCCTTTTCACCAACTGTTACCAAAATCTTGCAGCTAGCTTGAGAAAAGTTTTCAGGGATTGCAAAGGACATATTTTCTTGCAGAATATTCGTAAGTGTTTCTACTTTCATTTTTAAACTCTCTTGATAATATTGGTGAAAATATTCTTGATCTATATACAATGCCTTAGCTTGAAGTTTTGCGAACGATTTATTTTTTATTAGAGGAAAAGATAATGTAATGAATGGTCCCATCAGCTTTTTTGTAATTAGAGAAGGTATTACTAAAGCACTATTAACAATTGCATTATCTATCAATTGAGCATTTAAGCTTAGCATTTTTACGATAATTTGAGCACCTAAAGAAAAACCGATTACTGTGACATGTTTACCTTGTGCTTTTTCTTCTATTATTTTTAGGAGCTTCCTTGCACACTCTTCAATTGAAAAATCAATATCATCATCTATTAATTCTGGCACAATACAGTGAAAGTTAGAAAAATGTCGGACTTGTTTATCCCACATCCATCCTCCAACGCCACCACCATGAATAAACATCATAAAAGTATTATGTTCACTACCATATTCTTGATAATCCATGACCCAATCACCCCATTATAAGTACTATTCATGATCATCTAAAAAATCTTTACTAAAGCTCGTTTGTGATTGATAGGTGGAGCGCTTGCCCATATCAACCCCTCGCTTTATAATGCCTTTCCCAAAGCGTGCTTCAATTTCGTCAACAACTTTAATAACAGGCTCATCCTTGACATGCTCTTCATAATTAAAAATAGAAAGCTGCTGCGAAAAATCTTTACGATCCACAACATTTGACACTGTCACTCCTAATAATCTAACAGGAGTCTCATCCCAATGCTTATCAAAAAGTTCACAGGCAACTTGGTAAATTTCTTCAAAACGATAAATAGCATTGGATACCGTTTTTGAGCGTGTATGATTATGCCAATCTGCATTACGAATTTGTATGCTTACTGTTGAACCTGCCAGACGTTTGGCTTCTAATCGTTCTGCAACCTTTTGACAAAGTCCATCAATTGTTTTATGAAGAATTCGAATGTCTACTACATCCTCTGGTAAGGTTGTGGAGTTGCCAACACTTTTTGTATCAAAAATAGCATCTGGATCTACCATTCTTGAATCCTCCCCATTTGCTCTCACTCGGAGACGTACACCATTCTTTCCTAAAATCTGCTTTATTGCATATTCTTCAACTTTAGCCAAATCACCAATTGTAAAAATACTATGTGCATTTAATTTTTTGGCTGTACTAGCACCAATGCCATGCATAGTAACAACCTCACGAGACCAAAGAATTTGCTCAATATCACGAATTCGTAAAACGGTAATGCCCATTGGTTTTTTCATATCAGAGGCTGTTTTCGCCAAAAATTTATTTGGCGCAATACCAATAGAGCAAGGTAAATCAAGCTCTGCCTGTATTCTCTCTTGTATTTCCTGGGCAATATTAAGGGCATGTTGCTCTTTACTTAATTCAGTTACATCCATATACCCTTCATCAATGGAAACGGGTTCCACTAAATCAGTATAACTACGTAGTATGGTAAACATCTGCTTGGATGCTTCACGATACTTTTGAAAATCTGGTGGTAATAACAATAATTCAGGACATTTTCGCATTGCCTCATGAACAGTCATTGTTGTGTAAATCCCCAGAGCCCTTGCCTCATACGAACAGGTTACTAAAATGCCACGACGTTCTTTTGGGTTTCCAGCAATCGCTATTGGCTTGCCCTTCAAGCTTGGATCATGTGCCTGCTCCACTGAAGCATAAAAACTATTCATATCTACATGAAAAATAATACGCCCTTTATGCGTCATCCTATCACCACTTTTCCTTACATAGCCTTATTATAAGTCTTCTTTCCTTTAATCAACAAATGTATAATCTCCATTGCTTTCAAGTAAATCCTTCAAAATAAGTAGTGCCTGTTCAAGTTGATTCTCTGGTGCAGTAATGGCTAATCGAACTGCATTAACTGGCTTTGCATTGCCCACTGCAAAACGCTCCGCAGCATACACCTGAACACCAGCCTTTGCTGCAAGCAATTCAAACTGTACACCTGTAAATTGATCAGGAAGTATAAGCCATCTGAAAATACATGCTTCATCACCTAAAATATTGTAATCACCTAAGTATTGATTAACCAATGCATTTTGTTGCTTTGCATACAGTTTGTGTTTTTCTAATATCGTTTCTGCTACTCCATCATGAATCAATCTTGTGGCAAGCTCTAGCATCATTGGCGATATTGAAATATTAATATTATAAAGCGTCTCCATTATTCTTTTTCGCAGTGCTGGAGGTGTAACAATATAAGATAATCGTAATCCAGGTGAAATGGTTTTAGACAAGCTGGCAATATAAATAACCTTTTCTGGTGCATAGGAAGCTATTGGTGCAAGAGGCTGCTCCTTCAAAAAGCTATAGATGGCATCCTCAATAATAACTAAATTTCTGTCCCTCGCCACTTCGGCAATCATTTTTCTTGTTACTAAAGACATCGTATGGGTAGTAGGATTGTGAAAATCAGGAATCACATAGAGACCTTTAATATGCTCATTTTTACAGGCATATAATAGCCCCTCGTTTGTCATTTCTCCGTTCCTTTGCTGAATTGCTACTAATTGAATACCTAACATATTGGCGGCTGTTTTTATTCCAGCATATGTGATAGGATCTGTGCCAATTCTATCTCCTGCTTGGAACAATGCAGCTAATGTTCCAACAATCGCATTTTGTCCTCCTGCCCCAAGCAAAATTGGCTGATCCGTTTGAAAATTGACTTTTTCTAAAAGCTTCAATGCTGCCTCATTTTGCCAGGCATTTCCTTCAGGTCGTCCGTATTGAAATAATTTATTAAAATTAGAATCACTCATCATCTTTTTCATATAACGAGTAATGTCTTCATTTACATAGTTATCTGGCAGAACAGAGCCCATTTCGATCATATGAGGGGAATGACTAGTGGGCAATAAAATTTTATTGGTTGCAGCATCGGATGACACAAATGTTCCGCTTCCAATCGAAGCATAGATGAGCCCCTTTTGACCACAAAGTTTAAACGCTCTTGTGATTGTACTTAAATTAACATCTAAAAAGTCAGCTAATTCCCGTTGTGGGGGCAGCTTTGTCCCTGGTAAGAGCTTCCCATCCTTTATATCTTGTTCAAGCTGTTCAGCTATGGCTATATATAATGGAGCCGAAATATTGCTGATATTTGGTCTCCAGCTCATTGGATACTCTTCAAATGAATTTACTGGCATTCTCTATGCTCCTTTTCTCGTCACTTTTGCATACAATATTTTAATTGTCTTGCATACAATGATAATATTGTATGCATATGATTTCAATGCTATAATTTTTAAAAAATCAGAAAAAAGGAACGATTAATTATGCAATATTCAGAAAGAATCTTAAAAACACCATCTTCATTCATCCGAAATATCTTGAAAGTAACAGACGCAGAGGACGTTATTTCCTTTGCAGGGGGGCTACCTAACCCAATCTCTTTCCCAATTGATGCGTTAAGAGCATCTGTCGATCATGCCATTACAGAAAATGGTAGCCGACTATTCCAATATTCTTCTACGCAGGGATATGCACCATTACGTGAGTACATTGCTGCGAAATACCAACGTTTACATGGATTAGACGTTCACGCTGATGATGTCTTTATTACAACAGGTTCACAGCAAGCTCTAGAATTAATTGGAAAAGTACTGATTAACAAAGGAGACGGCATCGTTATTGAAGAGCCTGGTTACTTAGGTGCCATTCAAGCCTTTACATTAAGTGAGCCAACATTCCACGGTGTAACACTTGAAAATGATGGTTTGAATTTAGAAGAGTTAGAGAAAGCTCTGCAACAGCCAAATGTAAAATTTATTTATACAGTTCCAAATTTCCAAAATCCAACAGGGCTAACGTATTCTAAAGAAAAGCGTCAGCAGATTTGTGACATCATTGCAAAATATGATGTGGCATTAATTGAGGATGATCCATATGGAGAATTACGCTTCCAAGGCGAGCCACTTCCATACATCGGTGCTGGCAAATTAGAGAACAGCATTTTACTTGGTTCTTTCTCTAAAACGATTACGCCAGGAATGCGTCTAGGCTTCATTATTACGAAGAATAAAGAACTAATGCAGCACATTGAAACAGCAAAGCAAGCGACTGATCTACACACAAATATTTTTGCTCAATATGTAATTTATGACTATCTAGCAAACAATGATTATACTGAGCATGTTCAGAAAATTATAACATTATATAAAAATCAAGCTGAAGCAATGCTTGATGCGATGCAGGAGTTCTTCCCAGCACATGTGGAGTATACCAGACCTGAGGGTGGTATGTTTATTTGGGCTACGATGAACAATGGTGCATCAGCTATAGATGTCTTCCATAAAGCAATGGAACAAAAAGTAGCATTCGTCCCTGGCGACCCATTCTATACAGCAAAAACGGGAGTAAGTACAATGCGTCTTAATTATACAAATGCAACCCCTGAAATTATTCGTGAAGGTATTAAACGATTAGGTAGCATTTTATAATCCACAGACAAAGCAAAACCTTATGAGCTATTTAGTTTCGCTCATAAGGTTTTGTTTATTCAGGATAATAGATTGTCATACTTAACCGTGTTAAAGACTGACCTGCATTGTAATAGGTGTGCGGCCGATCTGCTTTAAATCGAATAGAGTCACCAGCTTTTAAGGTGTATAGCTTGTCATTGATAGTCAACGCTAGTTCACCATCAAAAACAGTGATAATTTCTTCCGTCCCATCTCTATGTGCCTCTGCACTTAACTTTCCTTCCTGGTCAATCTCCACAGTATAAATCTCAAAGCGGCTATCCTCTTGAAAAGGAAAATAAGGATATACCCTATATCGTCCGTTATCCTCCGTTAAAACTTGAACATCCTCTTGTAAAATTACTTCCGTCTCAGATTGAGGTTGATTAATAAGCATAGTAAATGAAACCTTTAGACCATTTGCAATCTTCCAAATGGTTGTAAGCGTTGGACTAGATTCCCCTCGTTCAATTTGCCCTATCATTGTTTTACTCACTCCACAAAGCTGTGAAACTTTCTCTAAGCTTAGTTTTTCCTTCTCTCGAATAGCTTTTAAATTTTTTGCAAACACAAGATGAATTTCTTCCATTCTAATCACCTCAACGTTATGTACAATATAACGTACATTTTGTATAATAAAAAGCACATACGTTATATTGTTTATTTCGAACATTATAACATACCATCAAAAGGAGGAACTACAGTGCCATTATTTTCTTTTTTAACTTTCGTTGTCATTACAAGTTTTACCCCTGGTCCTAATAACTTTATGGCCATGCTATTTGCCAATAAACAAGGTTTTACAAAAACGATTCCCTTTTCTCTAGGTGTCGGGGCAGGCTTTTTTATGCTGATTGGCTTATGTAGCTTTTTTAATATTGCCCTGACTAATATTATGCCCATTATAAAGTTACCCTTGACCCTATTTGGGGTTGGCTATATGTTGTATTTAGCCTTTAAAATAGTAACAAGCAAAGCCATTGATCATAACAAAGAAGGAGACAACAACAGCAATTTATTTTTAACAGGAGTTTTATTACAATTTATAAATCCTAAAGGGATATTGTTTGGTATTACTGTAGTAGCAACCTATATCCTCCCTTATTACTCTTCTTATTTTAGCTATTTTCTTTTTGCTGTGTTGTTGGGAATCGTCGGCATTCTAAGTACAAGTAGCTGGGCTTTGTTTGGTTCAGCTTTTCAAAAAATTCTTCATCAATACCGCCAACCTTTTAATATCATTATGGCTCTTTTATTGGTATACAGTGCGATTTCTATTCTTATTCAATCGTAAACAAAAAACAACCCTTCTCGTACGCTATAGCGTCGAAAAGGGTTGCCACCTTAAATTTATTTTGTATATGTTAATACGGCATTTTTTTTGAATTTAGCCATTGCCTGCGTTGCCTCATTTTTGTTTGTGTATTCAAAAATTCGAACATCCTTTTTATCAAATACTGTAATTACCCACATAGAAAATTCTCCCTTCAAACTTGTTTTTTTGTACTATAACAATCACCGAACTATGTGATGCTTCTTATCAATTTCGCCTTGGCGTAATTGCGTCCGGATTTTGAATTGCCGCTGGAGGCTTTGGGCCAACAGATGTTTTTTGTGCGAAAGCGTAGTGCTAACGCAGCGGCAGCAACATGATGTTGGTCACTCAGTCGTTGCCACAGGACGTGGCGTTCTTAGACTGAGTTCCGCTATTTCAGTAAGTGTTTGGACACTCATTGAAAAGGAACCAAAACCGCATACATCTCACCACCTGTAGAGGTGGGAGTCTCCTACTGAATGTAGATAAACTGTAATATAACATTGCCTTACCTGATTCTTATTTTACGCTGATTTTTGTAAAAATAAAGCCTTATGTGAAGCCCTTCACAAACTGTTCAATTTCAAAACGCTTTCATTGAACATTTTGTGAAAAGCCACGTTTTTTAGGCATAAAGTGTAACTTCAATGTGTAGAAATCTCTTACGTTTCTTCCTCTATTCAACAGTTCCTACTGCCATTTCGTCTCAAATAGAAAAACCATCTGGACGCCTTTTCTATGACAAGATATGAAAACAGAATAAATTACACTCATCACAGAGTGGTCTTCTATGTATTATTCAACTAAAGTTTTGGATGGCTCAATGAATAATTAGCAGTTCTTAAACTCATGTTTGTAGCAATTTTTAATGTATTATTGTCATTATTTTTTTAGATTTGATTCTTCATAGTTAATAACTTCCTTTATCTTATCGTTTCCAATTGCTCCAATATGGAATGTATTAGAATCGCTCCAATAAAGTTGCCTAAATGAAACGCCATTATTAAGTTCAATTTCTAAAAATATACGTGTACCTTCTAGCTTACCTACATCAATTAATGACTGTACATCTTCTAATTTTAATTCATAAAATGTGGCTAGGAACTGATCCTTTGAAGACTGTGAGAAAGTGTGTATTCTTTTTCCATCTTCAGTGCTTTCAATATAGATATTTTTCACCAACTTATCCATTAAATAAAGCTCTCCTACCGTTTTTGCCTTTTTATTTGTGTTGGCAACATATACAGCATCATTTGCAGCAACAATCAAGGAAGTTGGATATCCTTTTATTTCATAAATGATTGTTCCTTCTCTTAAATATGCCGCATCACCATTTTGCATCTTGTGATTACTACATGCACTGTCAGCCATCTTATATGTCACTTTACCAAGTTCTTTACCTTTATCAATCGATATAGGAAAATTTTCATTCGCTGGCTCTGGAAAATGATGCTCATATTTTATATCATCAATCATCAGCATATCCACCCATTCTATTTCTGCATCAGGACACCCTTTAAGAGAACTGAAGTTACTACAAGAAGATAACAACAAAGCAAATACAGAAATAAATATTATATTTTCGAAAGATTTCAACATAACACCTCCTAGTTATTAGACTCCTATCATAAATATAAGTTACATGATTAGAGTGAATATTCTGTATTTTTCACTTATACCTTCTTACATAAATTTATTCCTTTAGCCACTCATGAAGTGCAACAAATCAGTACTTCACCACAGAAAATGAAAGATATTAAGTTCTTTCATGGTAGCTTAATAATACTCATTAAAAATTTATTCGACAAAAATCCTTTCCGAATATCAACCATCCATAAAAAATAGCCCACTTATCAAATAAATAAGAGGGCTAATTTAATTCAAAGTCTATCACTTATCTCCAACTGGCTTTAATAAATTCATCGGAAGCCAATCAGCATTATCTTGTCTTCCTTCTAATTTATCGACTACATATATATAACCATTAATTTCATCATACCATGAATAAACAATACTTCCCTTTTTCATAATTCTTTCAGTTTTAGATTCTTTTAATGGAACACCTTTCCCCTCAGCATCTCCTGTTAGTTCATATCGTACACCTCTTTCTCTCGAAATTGTCTCAGCGATTTTAAGATCTGTACCAGGATACGTATAATTCAGTTGGAAACTACCATCACCGCTATCGCCAAAAGTAATTAGTTGTCCATTTTTTGTATCCGAGAAAGAAATATCCCATTCACCGCTACGGAGGTAAAATCCGTAACTTCCCATACCATAATTACCATCACGATTAATAATAATATATGTTGGATTGTTATAGAAAGATGTACGAATTTCTATTGGTACTTCTTTGAAAACTATCAAATCCGTTGCTTGCACGCGATATTGCCCCATCTGGTAAAATATTTTGCCATCATATTTTTCAATATCATACGTTTTAAAAAAGTTATTTCGCTTTACCACTAACGAATCAAACGTACCATCTGAATTTTTCTTGTATACCTTGATGTCTTTTTTAAAGGTCATTTTTCCTGTTTGCCCTTTTACAACTTCAGCTCCATCATACATCACTTTTGCTTCTGAATTTGTTGTATTTACTACAGTAAATACAAATGCTGCTAGTAACATAATAATAAACTTTTTAATTTTCCTCACCCTACATAGTATTATTTTAGACAATATAATATCTTGACATTATATACTAGTAATCAAACATTTTACCAATAAAAGTATAATAATAAAATAACTCCTACACTTTTCTAGCAAATTTTTTAAAATTACCAGGGCTTTTATAATTTGATTGTGAAAGGCTACCACATTCTTCTAACAAATTGTAAAATGGCAATAGCAGCTCTCTATGAGCTTTGTCAATGGCCTAGTTTCAAACTTATGTTGAACCTAGGCTTCTCCTACCCTCTTAAACAGAACGTTCGTACTATTTTTTTGAACAATCAATAGTTTTTTATCAAGTATAATTTGTTGTAATAAAAAAACAGTTTAAAGTTAAATGTGTACCTAGGAGATAGACTCAACTAAATGCTGTTTTCTTATGCAAACGAACAAACTAACAATTATCCCCGTGACACTTGATCTTATGTTTGCCCAAAATATAAAAAAGCTAACATTTTGTAATCCAAAATGCAGCTTTATCTTAAACATTATCACTTCATATAGGTTTTCAATACATTTTCGATATCCGCATTAAGCCTGTGAATATCGACCGCCGTCACTTTGTTATTTTCAAGCTTAAATTTGCGTTTTAGCTGGATGATTCTGCGGACACTGTCATTAATTCTGTCCTCTGTTATTTCACCATGTTGTACAGCGGACTTCAATGCCTCTATTGCTGATTGTACATTGCTGAAATCATGAGCAATCAAAATGATATCACTGCCTGCCTTCACAGAATCAACAGTGGCTTGCCCGATCGCAAAATGATTCGTGATGGCCTTCATCGTCATATCGTCTGTCATGACAACACCGTCAAATGCTAGCTGATTTCTTAAAATACCCGTAATGATTGCCTTCGACATGGATGAAGGATACTGTGGATCTATCCTTGGCAATAAAATATGGGCGACCATGACCACATCCGCACCGTTTTCAATTGCTGTTTTAAATGGAATGATTTCCAGCTTATTTAATTCGTCTAGACTTTTCGTCACTTTTGGTAGCTCTAAATGTGAATCCACTGATGTATCACCATGCCCAGGAAAATGCTTGATGACAGGAATAACCTGTTTTGACTCTAGCCCTTTCATTGTCTGAATCCCTAATTTACTGACTATGTCGGGATTATTGGAAAACGAGCGATCCCCAATAATAGGATTATTAGGATTGCTGTTCACATCCAAAACAGGTGCAAAGTCAAGGTTGAAGCCAAATGCCTTTAATTCTTCTCCCAGTAATCTGCCCACTTCAAATGAAAACTTTGATTGGTTGATGTCCCCAATTCTTTTGTTTGTTGGGAAACTTTTTAAAGGTCCTGGCAATCTGACTACATTTCCACCCTCTTGATCAGTACCTATAAAAAGTGAAAGTCGATTATTCTTATTTTCAGCCACCAAATCGTTGATGAGTGTTGTCGTTTGCTGAGGTGTTTCAAGATTATTAGCATAAAGAATTAGTCCACCAACCTTAAAATTATGGATTAAATCCTTCGTTTCTTGCTGTAGCGTCGTTCCTGAGACGCCTGCAAACATCATTTGGCCAATTTTTTCATCCAAAGTCATTTGCTCAATCATTTCTGTCACTTGTTGTTCCACCTCCGTATATACCGAAATATGATGAACAACAGGATTTGAATCGTTGTCAGTTGGTTTTGGCAAAACCCACTTTAGCTGATATGTGGAATTAACTTGATAGACAAGAATGATTTGATTTGTCGTTTCATCCTGAAAATAGCGGGCTTCATCAGGTTCCCCCATGATTTTTTTAATATCAGTTAAATGAATATTTTTCAAATTCGCTTTAAAAGAACGGATATCGAAAGCCAGTGAATCCTTAAAGCCCAGTGTCACAGCATGGTCTACATAATCTTCATATTCTCCATTAGCTACCTCAGACACTTGCTGTGGACGCCCCCATTGTTGATGAACCATTTTTTTATCTGTCTTTCCTGCAGTAAATGGCACATCTGTCACTTTTCCATCTTGAGCTAAATTTATAATGTCCTGTATAAACAGCTCAGGATCTTCCTTTTCAATTGTATCATCATGAACAGGGGCTACGGGTGTTCCTGACCTGATTTTCATACCGTAAAAAAAGAGTAGACCCGTGATAATCACCACTAAAATTAGGAGTAATCCAAGTCTTTTTTTATGCATGATAAAAACCTCCTTATTGAACATTCCTCTCAATCTTAGGAAATGAAGATGGTAATCAGATACTTGTTATTGATGAATATGAAGCCGAAAAAGTGCGTCAAATCTTTGAATTGTACGAACAGTATCATTCAATTACCAAAAGGCAAGAAGTTTTAAAAATGGAAGGTTATCAATCTAGGAGATATGGTACTATACGACAAATAAAAGTGCAAGAAAGAGAAAAGAAATCTTATTTAGCAGTTTAATTACTTGTGGATGGAGTGGAGAAAATTACAAGACATATAGTTATTGAGTAAAAGGCAATTATTATGTTAGGACATATTATGACAAGTAGATGAGTTGCTCGAAAAAAACCTAACAAAAACTATTAGTGTAAAAAAGACGTACAAAATTTTAATGTAGCATAAAAAAGATTGACGAAAAAATTCACCGTCTAATTGGCTTATAGAAAAAGAGCTTTGGTAGAAAAGGTGCTAAAAACTATTATTGTAAGGCAATCAGAAATTCTTTTTGAATGGAACCCTTGAGCCATAGTTTTTAGCACCGTCCACGACGTACATGCCCATTAAATTGTAGTAGTAGATATTTATTTCATAAGCATGTACTTAGCAGAATACTTCTTCCTGTTTTTCTGTTAATTCAATTTCAAAGCCTAAATCCTCAAGTATACGATAATCGCTATTTGCCTCTTGACCTGCTGTCGTTAAATAATCTCCGACAAAAATGCTGTTTGCCGCATACATCCCAAGTGGCTGAAGCGACCCAAGATTGACTTCACGACCACCAGAAATACGGATTTCCTTTGTTGGATTAATATAACGGAACAATGCTAAAACCTTTAAACAATACCGTGGATTTAATTCCTTTGTCCCTTCCAGCTTCGTGCCGTCTATAGCATTTAAAAAATTGACTGGGATCGAATCAGCATCTAATTGATGTAGCGCACGCGCAATGTTGACAACATCCTCTTTTGTTTCCCTCATCCCAATTATTGCTCCTGAGCACGGTGAAATCCCATGCTTTTTTGCAATCTCTACTGTATTCACACGATCCTCATAGGTATGTGATGTTGTAATGAATGAGTGATGGCGCTCTGAAGTATTTAAGTTATGATTGTAGCGATCTACCCCCGCCTCTTTTAATTGCTGTGCCTGATCTTCTTTTAATAAGCCAAGACAGGCACATACTTTTAAACCATACTTCTCTTTAATTTCAGTGACCGCTTCACTAACAACATTTACATCCTTCCGCGTTGGTCCGCGTCCGCTGGCCACGATGCAATAGGTACCAATTTTATTGTCAAATGCTCGTTTGGCACCCTCTAAAATTTCCTCCTTCGTAATGAATGGATATTTTTCAATCGGAGCAGATGATTTAGATGACTGTGAACAATAGCCACAATCCTCAGGACAATAACCACTTTTCGCATTCATAATCATATTTAATTTTACTTTTTTTCCATAATAATGCTTACGAATGGCGAATGCACCATCCATTATTTTTAAAAGCTCATCATCATCACTATTTAAAATGGCAAGAGCCTCGTCATTACTAATCACCTTTCCTGCAATAACGCCCTCTGCTAACTGTAACCAATCCACTAAACATTCTCCCTTTCTACTTGCATAATTTTCACTGCTCTAACTGACTGAAATACCTTATATAAGCGTTCGGCTAACAGTGCAGAAGCAACGGCTAAGCAAAAATCGGCAACAATACTATTTAAAAAGCCGACTACAAATATATGAGACCAGCTCGTTTTCATGTGGAGCCAGAAATTCAATGATAAATATAAATAAGGCACTGCAACCGCATATATAATAATAAGCCCCACAATATTTGCACCAATAAAATGTTTTTTCGTTGGCGAATCTACTCTTTCAATAAAGAAACCTATTACGAATGCTGCTAGTGCAAAGCCTATGAGATAGCCAAATGTCGGCTGCAATACATAGGTAATACCTCCACCCTGTGTAAAAACAGGTAATCCAACTAAACCAATCCCTATGTAAACGAGCTGACTTTGAAATCCATTACGACTACCAAGTAAGCTTCCAGCTAAAAAAACAAAGACAATTTGTAGGGTAAAGGGCACTACAGGTAATGGTATTTTAATAAATGCACCAATTGCCGTTAAAGCTGCAAACATTGCAATCATGACCAGTGACAGTGTTGATTGTCGTTTAAACAATTTTTTCCCTCCCACTTCTCAAAAAATTGTACAATCGTTTCTTTTGCTGTATGAATCATAAAGCGCATTTCATCATCAGAAATAATGTAAGGCGGCATAAAATATAATATATTGCCAAGTGGGCGAATCAGTAGGCCCTTTGCTAAAGCACGTTGATAAATTTGATAGCCAATACGCTCCTCACTTGGGAATGGCTCCTTTGTTCGATGATTAGCGACTAGCTCAATCGCACCTACTAATCCTATCTGTCGATACTCTCCAACATTGGGTAATCGCTCAAATGCCTCCAGTGCTAATGCACGCATTCGTTCTCCCTTGTTTCGTATCATATCGATCACCTGCTCCTCTTCAAACATTGTCAATACCTCAAGTGCTACTCGACAAGCAAGTGGATTTCCAGAATAGCTGTGAGAATGTAAAAATGCTTTCATTGTTCCGTAATCATCGTAAAAGGCATTAAAAATATCATCAGTGGTTAATACAACCGACAGCGGTAAATAGCCACCTGTTAAACCTTTTGATAAGCACATAAAATCTGGAGCAATCCCCGCTTGCTCACAGGCAAATATTGTTCCTGTTCGTCCAAATCCAACAGCAATTTCGTCTGCAATTAGGTGAACATCGTATGCTGTACAAAGCTCTCGCAGTCGCTTTAAATAAATCGGTGGATACATTTTCATACCAGCTGCTGCTTGAATTAGCGGCTCAATAATCACAGCTGTAATTTCTTCATGATGCGTGTTAAGCTCTTCTTCAACAAATTGAATACATTGAGCATGACAGCTTTCTGACTTGTCTTGAAAAGGACATCTAAAGCAATCTGGCCCCTGTGCACGTATGGTATCTAATAACAGTGGTTGGTATACTTCGTTATAAAGCCCTACTCCACCAACAGATAAAGCGCCAAGTGTCTCACCATGGTAGGCATCTGTTAAAGCTAAATAGCGTTTTTTTGTCGTTTTTCCTGTTTGCATATGATATTGAAAACTCATCTTTAATGCGACTTCTATTGCGGACGAACCATTGTCTGCAAAAAATACTTTATTCAGACCGTCTGGCGTTAAAGCTGCTAATTTTTCAGCTACTTTAATCGCTGGTTCATGTGTAAAATTTGCAAAGATTGTATGCTCTAATGTAAACGCTTGATCACTCAATACCTGACTTATCCGAGGATTGGCATGTCCAAATAAATTAACCCACCAGGAAGAGACAGCGTCTAAATAGCGTTGATTATTTTCATCATAGAGCCATACACCTAGTCCTTTTTTTATGACGATAGGTGGAAATTGCTCATAATCCTTCATTTGTGAACAAGGATGCCAAACATGCCGTAAATCTCTTGCCTGCAAATCAGTTAACACTTGTTTCATAATTGACCAACCTTTCAAACAATGAAGTGTGTGAAATGGAATAATCAATAAGCTGCGAAATCTCTTGAAATTGCGGAATACTTGCATATGGCAAATCATGAAACTGTAATATGGTTTTCATATTATCTTGTTCAATCAAACTCCCTGAATCTCCATTAAATACAATGCCAAGAATGTCAATATTACGAGTATGTAAAGCCTCAATTGTTAGTAATGTGTGGTTAATTGTTCCAAGTGTTGTTCGAGTAACAAGAACAATTGGAAGCTTACTTTGAACAATGACATCAAGAAGCGTTATTTCACTTTTTAAATCTAAAGGCACAAAAAGTCCGCCAGCTCCCTCACAAATTACCACGTCATTTGATTGCTGTAACAACTGTATTTGCTGTAATAAATAATGCACATTAATTTTCCGCGCCTCCAGTTGAGCAGCAAAATGTGGTGAAGCAGCCTCTTTAAACGAATAACCATTCAACTTTTCTTGCTTCAGCACCTGTAATGAATACTTTTCATATATTGCTGTATCGTAGTAATAGCTATGATCATTTTCATGCACTTCACCAGTTTGTACTGGCTTATAAGGCATGACGCGCAGATTCTGCCGCTGTAATTGACGCATCAGCAGTGTGGTGACCACCGTTTTACCAACATCGGTATCTGTACCAACAACCCAAAAATGTTGCATCGTTAACCTCCCCCTTTTTAAGTTAACCTTTAATATAATTTAAGTTAACACATATGATTTTATTTTGTAAATGCTATTTCAATATTTCTTCCAAAACACTTTATTTTTATGCAGAAAATAGGAACAAAGAAACACTAAAATTTTACCTTTATACGGTAAAAATCTAACGCTCCCCGTATTATTGCCAAATTTTATTAACACAGTTTAATTATTTACGAATACTATTAAAAATTTAGAGGATTTCATTGCTTGTATGTTGTATTAAACTAAACGGGGGTGGCTGTATGTTTGGTCTTTTTAAAGAATCAGAAAAATTGATAGATACATATGAACAAGTAGCTTTTATTTTAAAGTCCTTGCTTACCTATGAACTAAGAGACTTACCTAGCCGGTACGAATTTTGGTATCGTGTGGCGTTACGTTTGGAAGAATATCGAACGTTAAATGCTGAGCATCGTGCAAAGAGATCCATGACTACAGCTGTGGGACGCTTTCACCAAACTCAATATGATGTAACGAAACAAAAACTGGCAAAGCTGGAACGTTTAACAGATATCTATAAATCTTTTTGTCTAGAAGAAGAGCGGGAGATATTAAATCACCGACTTCAATTCCAAAAAGAAGTGATTGCTGAACTTTTTAATCATCTCCAAAATAAAGAGCTATATATGTATTGTAGTACTGTACAGCAGCAATTTTGGGAAGCTGTCAGTGAAGATATACTTCTTGCAATTGCCCATCTTGATTAAAGAGGTGGGCAGTTGCATGCTTCCACCATCAACTGAATCTATTCTTAGTTTGTTTCTATCGCCTATGGCAAAACTATGATTATTTTGGCAGATGAGCAATTTTAGTGTTGGTTTTTAAATATCGGAGACAAGAAAGTACGGCTTACAGGAGCTGCAAAAGGTAAACATGAGATAAAAATGCTTATTCGACATATTATAGCTTTTATCATTGGAACTAGACTTTTGTCTATAATGGCTCTTTATACCGTACCTCTTTCTGATACATATTCCCTACTTCAAACAATGAAAATTTAGGGCATCGTATTAACTATTGATACCATTATAAGTATTTCATATGCGATTTTTCCTAGTCAAAAATAACGATTGTCCTAGAAGTTTTCTTTCCCTTTCTATCAAAAATTGATATATTAGAAGATAGAGAAAGGAGATTCATAGGTGTGGTAAATGAGAAAATCTTAATCGTAGAAGATGATATTGACATAATGGAGGTTCTATCTCTTACTATTGCTAATGCAAATTATTTAGTTTTTAAGGCATCAACCATTTACGAAGGCTGGGAAGCAGCAGTAAAGCAAAAACCTGATTTAATTTTATTGGATGTCAATTTACCTGATGGCAATGGCTTTGAATTAGCGAGAAGAATTCGTGAAGTGTCGGACGCCATTATTATTTTTGTGACTGTCAATCACTTAATTGACCATAAACTGGAAGGCTTTGAAGTAGGCGCAGATGATTATATAACAAAGCCGTTTATTCCAAAAGAATTGCTTGCTCGTATACAAGCAAACTTAAAAAGAAAGACAACGTCCATAAGAAATCCTATATTACATATTGATAACTTAGTCATTCATTTTGATGAAAAAAATGTTTATAAAAACGGTAAACGTTTGAATCTTTTTACGAAAGAAAAGCTATTATTATTTTTTCTGATCGAACATGCTAATAAGGTAATTAGTGTAGACCAACTGATAGATAACGTTTGGGGACAGGATGGTGTGACTGATTCAAAAACGGTATCTGTCCATATTAGTACACTCCGACGAAAAATCGAGGACGTTCCAGCTAAGCCGAAGTGGATTCAAACTGTTCGGGGCTTCGGCTACCAATTTGTTTATAAAAAATAAAGTGCTGAGCAACGTAAAAGCTCAACACTTTATTTTTAAACAGTAATCTTTTCTGTTACCAATGGCAATGTAAAGCTAAATATCGACCCTTCATCCTCTATACTTTCCACATATATTTCCCCGTTATGTTGTTCCACAATTTGCTTACAAATAGCTAGACCAATTCCGTGTGAATCTACTTTATCAACATTGGATGCTCGATAATAACTATCAAATATAAAGGGAATATCGCTCTGTGGGATACCTATACCGCTATCTGAAATTGAACAGATTAAATGTGTGTCCTCCACATACATTAAAAATTGAATACTGCCACTTGAAGTATATTTCATGGCATTTGTCATTAAATTTTCCATCACCTGATTTATTCGAGCACGATCCATTAGCAACCGTGCCTCCTGATGACCATAAAAATCGGCATAATAGTCTAAGCCTAATTGCTTTATCTCCTGTTCAAAGCGAAATCGAAATTGTTGAAATAAATTAATAGCCCTTACTTCTGTAAAGGTGTATTCTGCTCTTCCTGCTTCTAGATTAGCTAAATCAAATAAATCTTGAATTAATAAATTTAACGATAGCAGCCTTTCCTTACTTCGAATTAAATATTTCTCTTGTTCTGATTCCTCTTTAATAACTCCGTCTAATATTAATTCGATATAGCCTAACGTTGAAGTGATAGGTGAGCGTAGTTCGTGTGAAATACTATGCAGTAATTTTTTCCGTTCTAATTCATTCTTCTCTAATCGCTCATTGACCTTTTTCAAATGACTATTTGTCTCATCTAATTCCTTTGTCCGTGAAAGAACACGTTTTTCTAATTCACCATATATTTTTGCATTTTCAATCGATACGGCAATTTGTCCAGAGATCATTTTTAACAAATTCACATGGGTTGGATGAAAGGCATTAGTAATTAATGTGTTTTCCAAATATAAAATGGCTATTATCTCGTCTTTAAGATGAATCGGGACACATAAGATAGACTTAGCCGCTGAGAAAGCACTGAGGTAAACACTCTGTGCTTGTGTATTTTGAATAATCAGTTGTTCTCCGTTTTGTAAAACAAAATAGACTATGGATTGCATGGTTTCACTGAATTCTTCAATCTTTTGATCATGAAACATCGTAAATTTGGTTTCATTGGCCTCAGCTTGTGCTAACACTTGTAATTGCTCATGATGTCTATAGATAAAATACCCGACATCTGCACCAGCATGTTTTAATAAGGAAAATAATATTTTACGAAGCAAATCCTCCATCCGGATTTCTGTTGCTAAGGACTGAGTCGTCTCGAAAACAGTCATCATATCAAATGATACAGTTCCACTACTTTGGCCTTTCGGTATGTGATTGGCATGATATGCCTTTTCCCAATACCTAGCGACCCTATTGGCTCCCCACTCCTGTATTAGCTGTATACCACATAAAATATAATGTCTCGCCGTTTTTTTATTATGGATAGAATGATAGTAGCTAGCAGCTCGCTCATAAGCAATGGCTGCATCTTGAAGAAAATTATTCATTTGTGCAAGCTGGATTGCCCGATCGTAATAAAGTATGGCATTCTCACCCTGTTTTTTCATTCGGTAATTTTCCGCTACTAATAAACAATAGAGATGTTCATAGTTTTCAGGTGAATATTGAGCCCATTTTTTAAACTCACGAATACTTTTACTAATCTCCACCCTATACGCTCTTAATTCTGTTTTCGAGGAATATAGCTTTTGATGAATAAAATGAAACTGCCATAGAGCACGATAAAAATAATAAATAGGCGTGATCGGCAAAGTATACATTTCTTTCTCTATCATCTTCAATATTTCCATAAATTCTTTTCCTTGCTGTTCATCCCCCAATAAAAATGACATTTGCAATCGAACAGAATAATGCATCATTTTAATAACGGGCTGATCTAATATAGCAAAAGGATATGACCAGTCAATAGGATAGTCAGAGTTTTGAAGCACATTCATCCATAACCCCATTTCAGCTAAAAAGTCTATTGATAATGCACTTGCATGAATGGAAAATTCCTGCTGTTGGCGCTGAATTTCCTGCTGTAAATCCTGAATAGGCGTTCCATTAATGAATTGGATAGCTACGATAAAACAAGAGGCGGCAGAGACCAAATGATGCAAGCCAATCTCCTGACTATTTTGTTGAGCTTTTTGAATATATTGAAGACTGGATTCATATGGATTTGTCCAATGATTAATAAATATGCCATAGACAAAATAAATACGGCCCTTGATGTAAATATTATTTTGATTCTCAGCAAAGGCGATGGCCATCTTTCCAAAGCGTGCAGATTCTTGAATATTATTAAAGCCAGCATTTAAAAGCATGGCATAGTTAATATAGACAACACCACTTTTTGTTCCGTTCCCGTATTTAAGCTGTAATCGCAGCCCCCTCATTAATAAAATACCTGTTAAATTAGGATTGAGCAAAAATGTACTTGCCGTCATATTGATAATCAAATGGATTAACGTATCCATTTCTTTATCTTGAATTGGTGGAAGCTTTAAAAGATCTACATCAGTCTTATTGTGCAAAGCTTTTCTTAATAATAGGTATTCCTTAAAAAGCTGAATTTTTGAGGGATGTTCTGCAATATTCATATTCGTAATTTGCAGACCTTCTATGCCAGCCTCAACCCCTACTGAGGGATTATCTGATTCGATATATAGCAAGGTTTTTAAATTATAAATTAATAGCTTTTCTAAAACTGTTTTTGAATGCTGTAATGCTTCCGATAAATGAATTTCTGATACATCATAACGTCCAACTAAATATGCGCACTCTCCTAAGTTAGCATATATTTTTACAGATATTTCACGAAAAGACTTCCAATGATTATCTGGAAGCAGCTCTATACTCGTAGTTAAAAAGTATATGGCACTGTCAAATAGTCCAATTCTTTTCGCCTCAATACCAAGCTTATAATTCCATATTGCTAAATTTTGTTTTTCGTCAGCATTCAATAATTGCTGACCATAGTTAAAATGTTTCACCACTTCACTTAAATGATAGCTATCTACTACATTCGGGATATTTTTCGTTAGTAATTTCCCAATTTGATAATGAAGCTTAGTCCGTTCTTTTTCAGATAAATCTTGATAAGCTACCTGCTGAATACGATCATGTACAAATTGAAACTTCATATGAAATGTATGTAAAATACCTTCATGTTCAAACTTACTAGCCCATTTAAAATGGGCATCCATTGGCACAATAAAGCCATGCTCTACAAGTACACCCAAAAGCTTCAGTAAATCTCGGGCTGAAATGGAAACTAGCTTTAATAGGGAACTAAACTCAAAGCTTTGACCAAAACAAGAGACAATTCTCAAAACCCCTTGGGCGTCTTTATCTAGTGTCGCCATTCTATTTTCGATAAAAGCCAGTAATTCGTTATTAAAAAAGGACTGATTGTATTTATGAATACTAAATTGCCACTCTTTTGTTTCTGTATTGAAAAAGATGGTATTGTTTTGCTGTAAGGAGCGAAAAGCTTCTTTCACAAATAACGGATTCCCTTTTGTTAAACGAAATAATTGTGTAGAAATCAGTTTAATCGTATTTGGCTTAGCATGTAATGATTCCTCAAGCCATAACCGTACATCTTCTTCCTCAAGAAAATCTATCTCAATATGCTGATTTGATGGAAAATTATTCAGAAACTTGTAATTCTTCTTTAAATCTCCCTCCTCATTCGATCGTAATGTAGCTATCCACATTAAATAACCTGCTCGATGTTGCTCATACAGCTGGGTCATCATCTCGATTGTACTAACATTTGCCCATTGTAAATCATCCATTAACCATACGATCGGTTTCTTTTGCATAGCAAAGGCCAATAAAATTTTTTGCAAAGAACTAAATATATACGTATGCAGCTGCATGGCATTTTCACGTACATCTGTCTGAAAACCTGCTTCTTCTTTAAAAAACCATCGAAGCTCCGGTAGTAAATAAACGAGTCGATCTGTCACCATTAACTTTACATCATGAAATAGTTTGCGTAATGCCTGTACAGATTTTTCGCCTTCTACATAAACGAGCTTTAATAAATTTCTTAAAGGTTGTACAACAGGTGTAAAGTCATTTTCTAGTTGTAATTGCTCATACTTCATTTCTACAAAATACCCTTTAGCAGCAGCAATGTCTCCCTTTAATGTATAAACAAGCTTAGATTTTCCAGACCCAGCCTTGCCAGAAATCATTACTATTTTTTTATCACCATTTGCCACTTGATGAAACATAGAGGCAAGTTCTGTGATTTGTTGCTTTCTACCATAAAACTTTGTAGAAAGCACCGCATTTAAATGAATGTCATATTCACCTAACTGGAAGTCATGAAATGGTTCATCTGTTAACAGTTTGTGTTGAATTTGTAATAAATCCTCTCTTAATCCAACAGCACTTTGATAGCGTAATTCTGGATTTTTTGCTAATAATTTTTCTACTATACTCCAAATAATAGGATGGGAATAAGGCTGAAGATTTACCAATGAATACGGCACCTTTGTCAGAATTTCATAGATAAGATCAACAGAATCATTTTTTTGGAAAGGTAATTGACCACTGAGTATTTCGTAAAAAATAATACCGAGCGCATATAGATCAGAACGATGGTCAATTTCTAGATTAACTCTTCCGGTTTGTTCTGGTGCATAGTATGGCAGCTGTTCAAGTCGTTCATAGGGATTTTCAATAATGGCGGGAGATTCTGCACCATATTTTAAACTGAATTCAGAACTCAGTAATTTTACTTTTAATGAATTTGGATTAATTAAAATTTGGCTAGGATTCAAATCTAAATAGAGTAAATCACTTTGCTGCATTTTAATACTGGCATTCACAAGCTCAAGCGCAATTTGTAAAAATTGATGCAAAGAAATATGATTATTTTTAAACTCATGTAAGGGTACTCCATTAAAGTTTTCATAAATGATTGCGTATTGATTGTCAATATAATCTATGGCTATTGGCTTTAACAACCATGGATTTTGTTCATTCGCAAACAATGAAAATTCATATTGCAGCCTAGCTCTCTTTTCAGCTGAATTATGATGAATACTTTTTACTAGTACTAAATTTTTGAATGTATCGATATACATTCTTTGCAAATTCCAATCTTTTTTTGTTTGTAAAAGTATGCAATCATTCACCAGTATGCCTCCCTTATTCATTTATGTAGCGATTAATTTTGTAACCGCTTTATATTTTTGTAATTTATCTTTTAAATTTATATCTTTGTGTGACTCCCCAGCAAAGCTGAAGACAAAGCTCTCTAGCCTCTTTGGGGTGATATGATACTGCACTAATTTCCTAGTAGTCCCATGAAGGTCAAGACATTCATTACTAAATACACAAATTGCAGATGCCTCACAATAATCTGCGATGTTCAACAGCTCCTCCTTACTAGTTGAGATATCTAGTAGAAATGGATAAATTTCTTTTGCGTAAAATAATCCTTCTAATAACAAAATAAAAATATTTGTTCGTAAATCTTGATCAACTATAAAAAGTATAGCATCATTTTTTCTTGTTTCACTTCGTAATTGAAGCAGCATATTATTCAGCAGTTCCTTTAGAGTTTCACGCATATCTTTTAAGCGCATATCCTCCATCACTAGTTGATGTTCAATCACATCAAAAATTTGGTAGATTGGGATATAAATTTTTGTAAAGCACTCATATAACGTATACTGATCCATCAACTGATGATAGTACTTTTCCATCTGATTAATTTCACCATTCATTAAATACTCTGAGAATTTCTGAAATAACTTTTCTGGCGTTTCAACATAATAGGAAATTAACTTGACTACTTTAAGCTGGAAATCAAATGGTAGCCTAAAGACTGTATTAGTATCTAATCTTCTTACAATAGGAAGTAGTGGATACATATTATTGACATTGTCTACTAGAGCATGAGTACCATCTGATAGTAATACAATTGAATTTTCTGGATAAATGCCAATAAAATCGACAAATCTGGCGAGAAGCTTTTCATCAAGAAGATGCTTTTCTTTATAGATAATTGCCATTGCTTCTGCGGCTCCAACCTCGCATTTATATGGTCGATTTAAGGTAATAGCTGAGTATATATCGATTAGCTGTAATATTAATACTTCCCTAGGTATATCAGATTTCTCTAACCCCTCTGGATATCCCGAGCCATCGATTCGCTCATGATGTGACTTAGCAAGATAAGCAATGGATTCAAGCCCTATATCGCACAATAGTTCATAACCAAACTGTGTATGCTTCTGCATGACTTCAAACTCACTTGGTGAAAGTCTCCCCTCTTTTTTTAAAATAGCAAGTGGTATTTTCAGCTTCCCAATATCGTGAAATAAAAATCCAAGGGCATAATGTTCTACATTTTGTATGCCTTCTTTTTTGGCAAATAGAGTACATAATGTAAATACATCAATAGCATGCATATATGTGTATGTGTCATAATTTTTTAACGCTGTAAGCAGTTTTCGATTATGGCTATTTTCCATATAGCGTTGAAATAAATTACGTATAAACAGTATATCGTTCATATTTTTTAATACATGACCATACCGAATCTCCGTGCTCAATTCTCCTAATGCCTGAAGAAAAAGAGAATTATCTGGTTTACTTACAAATGTGCTCTCACGCTGTTTATCGTGAGCTTCCCCTAACAATCCATCCTGTTCAGCTGGTTGATCTGTTTCTACAATGGGTGTCTGAATATAAACATCGTGAACATGGCGATTTTTCAATAATGTTATTATTCTCGCTGTTAATACACTTCCCCTTTTCATCAACAGACGATTTTCGACATGTAAATCTTGCCCAAGAACCAAACCTTCCTGTAAATCAACAATGTTTGTTTTAACTAACTTCAAAAATAACACTCCTCTACTTTTATACATAAATCACTATAAAAGATGAAGGTTAAAATCTGGTTAAATAGTATGTAAATTTTCTAAAAGACATGAGAATATATCCATATAAGGTAAAATACGATGTATATCAATTGAACGTCATAAAAGCATTCATTATGTATAAAGATATTTAGAAAAGGCTGAACGATTTATTATCGTTCAGCCTAGAAACAAAAATTAATTTTTGTAGAACTATGAATTTACACCCATTCCTTGTACAAGAATTGTTTTAAATTCTTGTTTTTGATCTACTTTAATAGCTATTTTGTGATATTTCTTTTTAATACCTAGCAAAAACGTAACCTCTATTGGCTCCTTCAGCTTTAGGATAAACTGAGGATACGCCTCTCCGAAATCACGGGCCACAAAATCAATAGTATCTTTCGATAATTTCCCTTCTAACTCTTGTTTATCTTCAATAAGTTCTTCTATATTATCAAAGCAAATTTCTGCACGTTTCATTAGACCTAATGATAAATATAACTTATCAGATGTAACGTGCACAGGATTTAAACGAACAGCCTGCATATCCGCCAGAAAAAATATAACAGAGTAGATATTTAAAATAAGCAAAAGAATAGAGAGTACTATCGACTTCTCGTGCAGCCACCAATGGATGCCAATTGTTTCAATAACAATTCCATGAATAAGCATAATTTGAAAGGCGATATAACTAGAGCTCTTATGCAAGGTTAAACCTGAGGGCTCTTTTCTCTTCCAGCTTGCGAAAGCATAGTAAAGCATCAAAAAGTCTGTGCACAGCATTTGGATAATCGGATGCTTTGGTGCATATTTCTCAACTGCTTTTGAAAAGGAGAACAAATCTGGTAGATTACTCAATCTTACATCCGCTAGAATTTTAGGCATATAGCGGACAAGTGTTACGACGAGCAAAATTTCTAATAGAATAATCGAACCTTCAATCGCAAACCCAGCCCAAGTAATGGCTACAAATGGCTGAAGGTGATCAATTGGAATCATAAAACGTGCTACGATACAACCAGCAGCGGCTAAAAGAACTGCTTGTTTTACAGAATACTTACCTTTATAGAGCATAAATAAAATTGGCATAACAACGACGAAATCAATTAATGAGCCGATGACTACCCCTTTTGTTTCTGCTGGTAAAATGGATAAACCTAATCCCGTATTATAAAGTGTGTAATTACTGGCAAGAACAACTAATAAAAAAGCTAACCATACATTTTGCTTTTTCTTTAAAGCAATCATACTTTATCACTCCTTTTTTTAGTTACCTGAAATTCATCAATTAATCCTTCCTCTAACACAATTTTACTTAACTTCTGAATAATCTCCTTTAGCTGCACTATTTCATTCAGTTCAAGCTTTGAATAATATTTAGAAATAATAAACCGTTTGATTTCTTCTTCCCTTTCAACATACTCCACACCTGTTGTATCCAATTGTACAATGATTTCTCGGCGATTTTCAGGATTAATGCTTCGAAAAACATAGTGCTGCTCTTCCAATTTACTAACCAATTGCCCCACTGCACTAGAAGTGATATTCATATAGCTAGCAATTTGTCCAATTGTCACAGGGCTATTTTTATTAACAAAATCAATTAAAATCATTTGCTTAGGCGTTAGATCATCGGTCAATAATTCTTGATGTATCTTAATAAAATGACTATCCATTGAATAGACCGCTTCATCTATCTCCTGAACAAGGCGATACAGATGCTCTTCATCTTTTATCATTTTCATTCAATCCTTAAAGTAATATTAATAGTAAAGTCATCTTCACTATTAATATTACCTTATTATTCGTGGTTATAATTGTCAATAGCACCAGCGAAAATGGATGTTTTTACTCTAATATTTTGTCAAAAATTTTTCATATTAATGTATAACTCTTATTTTTTACAAAATCTTTTGCGATAGACATATGGAGAAAACCCTGTATAATCCTTAAATCTCTCAATATAATAACTAACTGTACTAAAACCGGTTGTTGCTGCAATAGTAGTGATGGATTGCTCACTATCTCGTAATAACTGCAAACTTTTACGAAGACGATACTGTAATAAATAGCCAAATGGTGACATACCCACCATTTTTTTAAACAAACGACTGCACTCTGCCCTGCTTAAATAAACATGTGCAGCTAATTGATCCAATACTATTTTCTCTGCATAATTCACATGTAAATAATCTAGCATTTCCTTCACTCGTTCATGCTGGACAATTTTCGCAGGTTCTAGCATTTCCACTGTCAGCATGGATTGGGTTAGCATTGCTTCCCAAATAGTTACAAGCTCTCTCCAAACTTTTAACTCATAAAAATCATCTTGCTTTTGTAATATGGTTGCTATCTTTTTTACCTTTTGCGCTAACTCCCCTGAAAGTCTTACATAAGGGAAGCGATTACTTGTAATATATGGCTTTATATATTTCTCAGCAAATATACTCCCCTCATGCCCTCCAAGCAATATTGGGTCCACATTCACACAGTAAATCCTTGCCAGATCTATTTCATATGGCTTCGCCTCGTGCAGCCCTAAAGCATTGATAAATAGTCCATCTCCCTCCTCAAGTATAAAAACGTCTGCCCCTACTCGATATTCTACACTCCCCTCTTTCACATAAACGAATTGAATTTCTTTATGCCAATGCAATGGCAAAAAATCCAAGCTTTCTAGTCGCATAGTCGTCTCATACAAAGCAACTGGAAATGCCTTCGTTCCATGTGAGGTTAGTTCTTGTAAATCCTTTGCAATTTTTATATGTGTTAAGGCCATTTTTCTGTTCACCTCAATATTTTGATACTTTTAACCATTAAATCGATATTTATTACATTTATAAATCCTTATAATTACTTTATATTGATAGTTTAGGAGATGTCAAAGTGAATCAAACAAAACTTAACAAACGTACTTTTGGTTATATTCTCGTCATTCTGGGGGCAAGCTTTTGGGGTATCGGCGGAACTGTTGCACAAAAGCTTTTTCAGCAGGAAAATATCGAGGTAGGATGGCTCGTTTCAAGTCGCCTTCTTATAGCAGGTCTATTATTAATCGGTATCTATAAAATAACACATTGGAAAAATTCAATTTTTGTTATGTTTCGTACGAAGCACAATGCCTTTAGACAAATATTATTTAGTTTACTTGGCATGCTTGCGGTTCAATATACGTATATGATGTCGATTTCAATCGGTAACTCAGCTGTCGCGACATTACTTCAATACCTAGCACCTCTTTTTATTATGGGCTATTATTTAGTAACGAAGCATAGTCAATTAACAAGACAGGATGGTATCGCTGTCACATTGACGCTGGTCGGTACTTTCTTATTACTTACAAATGGCTCCTTTTCAACTCTCTCTGTTCCAAGCATGGCAGTGTTTTGGGGTATTTTATCTGGTCTTTCTGCAGCTTTTTATACGTTATATGCTGTACCGCTTTTACAGCAGTTTCATTCATTGTTAGTGGTAGGGTGGTCGATGGTTATTGGCGGGATCGTGATGAGCCTTTTTCACCAGCCATGGCAAATTAACATATCTGATTGGGCATTGACAACCATTGTGTATTTTTTGTTTATAGTTATTTTTGGAACGATGCTGGCCTTTTGGTTTTATATTGCTAGCCTGCATTATTTAACGCCAAAAGAAACAAGCCTACTGGGAAGTTTAGAACCTTTAACAGCTGTTATTACGAGTGTATTATGGCTCAAAATTGACTTTGGAGGTTTTCAACTGCTTGGAACAATGCTGATTCTTTGTATGATCCTATATCTCACAGTCTTCCCGAAAAAGCAACAACCATTACAAACTAATGCGGATTTATAGCGATTTCAAGGAACACAAGCTGCATATTGCTTCACTTAGCATGATAGGAGCGTGTTAATGTGGGATAAAATTTAAATTAATACATAAAATTTACATATTTTATATATCTTTTATCCCTATCAGTCAATTATACTGAAACTATCATCATACTAAGGAGGTATTTAAATGGATAAAAAAGTTATATTTTTCGAGGTACGCGGTGGTTCGGATAAGGGGCCTGATGGCTATAGGAAAGATACAATGCCAATGGTGGATGCGTTAAAGCAACGTGGTCAGGATGCGGAGGTTATTTTCTTTGATGTGACAAGAAAAGAAGAAATTTTTAATTACGTTAAAGAAAATGGAATCGCTTATGTATCACGTATCAATCCTGGAAATTTACAGCATGAGGAAGAATATTTTGCGATGTTACGAGACTTATGTAATACGGGTGTCATCGGTATGCCACATCCTGATGCAATGATTGGTTATGGCTCAAAAGATGTCTTATCAAAGTTGGTCTCTACCAATTTAGTGCCTGATGATACATTTGCCTATTATACGATTGAAGCATTTAAAGCCCAATTCCCTACCTCTCTTGCCATTACAGAGCGCGTTTTAAAGCAAAATCGTGGTTCAACAGGAGAAGGTATTTGGCGAGTAAAATTGGTGGAACCTCTTGCAGAAGGAGTCACGGAAGTACCACTTGATGCTCAAATTAAATGTACGGAAGCCAAGGATAATCATGTGGAATATTGGAAGCTTGGTGAATTTATGACGTTTTGTGAGCAGTACATTACAGGTGCAAATGGTATGCTCATAGATATGCGCTTCCTGCCACGTATTACAGAGGGAGAGATTCGCTTATTTATGCTACGTGATAAACCCGTACACGTTGTACATAAAAAACCTGCTGATTCTGAGGATGCCTTTAGCGCTACATTATTTTCTGGTGCGAAGTACCGCTATGATTCTCCAGAGGACTGGGAAGAGCTGGTACAAAACTTCTTAACACAGTTACCTCTTGTAACTAACCTGCTTGGTGGCTATGATTTGCCACTAATATGGACGGCAGATTTTATGTTAGATACAGATGCAGCAGGAGAAGATTGCTATATTTTAGGTGAGATGAATTGCTCTTGTGTAGGCTTTACTTCTGAGCTTACGTTAGCACACCAAGTAGCTGAGGAAATTATCGCTTGTATCAAGGAGCGTACAGAGGTTTCCGCGTAACCCATATTAATTTCTATATAAAAAGTGCGACCCTTGTGAATCGCACTTTTTTTTCATATATAGACCTTAATCGCTTGAATAAATTCATAGATAAAATATCCTGCAAAGCCAATTAGTAAGACACCTGCTGCCATTGTAAGGGTCTTAATGACCTTACGACTCATCGCTTTACGAGTCACTGAAACAATGGCCATTAAGCCAATATCATGCAATAATATACCGCTCAGAACACCCGCTGCAATGACTAAAAAGCTAGTTGACTCACCTTGACCATATGATTTGGCTAGAACCACACCGAAAACATTCACCCAAAATACGAGATTTCCAGGCGAAATGGCTACTAGTAGTCCATTACGATAAGAAGTAAAAAACGATTTCGTTACTTTTTCTCCTGCTAGCGTAATATCATGATCCGCATTTTTTATTGAATCCAGTCCCAAGAAGAATAAAAAGCCTGCGCCTATTATCCACATTGGAATTTGAATAATCGGCATTGCTAAAATCGAGGCTAAACCCATATACAATGCAAATACTAATACTACATCAATCGTCATGCCACCGAGTCCAACTGCCCAGCCATGGATAAAGCCATTCTTTAAACCCTGCTTCGTCATTTCGACGGTGATGGCTCCGACTGGCATGGCAATCGCAAGTCCTACCAATACATATGCTACATATAAACTCAAACAAACACTTCTTTCATGCTATAAAATAAGCTTCTTACGTCCGTTTGTTTGATTATAGCATAAAAATACGACATTGTAAGGGATTATTAATAATTATTCAGCTTTATAGAATAATATTGAAAATGCAAACTATATTTCATATCATTCCCAATAAAGTAATATTTTTATCAATAAAGGTTCCCTCTTCCACCATTAACTAAAACCAATTATTATTGTCCTAAACTAATACAGATAGGTTACTTTTGAAAAGAATGACTAATCACTTACTTAAGAAAAAATTTCGTAAAGAGGAATTCAAGCTAATTTCCTCAGAAAAACTATATGTATGTAGGAGGTAGATTTGAATTGAAAAGAATGCTATTGTTAATGGCCCTAATAGGCTTGAGCAGTTGTTCTCACCCTGAAAAATCTATAAAAGAAGAATATTCATCTGCATCCATTTCTGGCTATGTAACAGCTTTACAGGAAGGAAGATTTTTAGTCGTAGATCATGAGCCACGGTATCAAGAAGACGGTGATGAATATTTCGATGCCATTTGGTTTTCTTCAGAGGAAAGTGAAGGTGTAGAAATTGGAGATTATATGTATGTTTGGTATGGAGCTTCTTTTTTATCGTATCCGGGACGTGCAGGTGCTACTAGGTTTGTTGTAGAAGAACAAGAAAAACCAGAGACGATTTTAACGGAAAAAGAAGTTATTCAGCAAGCTGTAAATGAGCTTGACACAATCACTGGAGAGCATTACTATTCCCCAATTCTAACAAAAATGGAGTATAAAAAACAAACAAATAGCTGGGATGTGAGCTTTGAAAATATGAATTTAAACAAGCCTGAAATATCTATACATATAAAGGATGCTAAGAAGTAATCTGTTTTGGTGTAAAAAAAAGGCATCTCTCCTAGTAAGAGATGCCCATTCCCTTAAAGCATTTGCTTTTTCCATTGAGCCAGAACGTCAGTGGATTTTGCAATGTCCATCTTTAACATTACCTGCTTAGCAGAGCAACGCTTCTTAGCCTTTTCCCATGCCTCCTCTAAAGCAGGTAAATAGCTTAAATTTTTTGTAGTTGCAACAAGCTGGAAAAAAATATTCCCTTGAATATAATGCCAGCGTGGGTTCATGCTATCTAGCTGAATCGCGTCTTCAATGAGACGGAGTGCTAAATATGGACTGCCCTCACTGCGATTCAGAAATTGCGCGAAAGCTCCCCAGTAAAGTGCCTTATTTGGTTGTAGCTTGATTGCTTCGGCATATTGAATCATTGCCTTATCATGCTCTTTCGCCAAAACAAAATATTCAGCCATTGTATAGTAAGCATTTGCCTGTGCCTCGATAGACCCAGCCAGCAATTCATCCACCACTTTACCAAACTGCTCATCATCCTGAGTTCCCGTATAAGCCGAAAGGACATCACGCTCTGGATAGGAGCCATCTGCACGCTCTATACTTTGCTTCACCTTTTCATCAGCAAGAGTTGGCATATTCGCATAGCCATTCGCCTCCAATAACGCAACATGCTGCTGAATCATGGCAAATGCGGCATGCTCTGCAAATGCACTATCAGCTACAACGTTTTTGGCTAATTGATAGCTTTCCTTCACGCTCCCATTCATAAATAGTTCATTAATCTGTTGGACTTGCTCATCAAACTGTTTAATCACTATTAAAATCCTCACCTTCACCAAAAGAAAAGTCTTATTGGTAGTTTACCATCTTTCAAGGGAAAAGGAGCGCTTAAAACTTTTAACATTCTTTTAATTTAAATGACTTTACATGTTGTTCAAGTGTATGTGCCATTTGATTCGTTTCATTTGAGCTATGGGCTACCTCATCAATACTTGCTGTTGTTTGCTGGGCTGCCGCTGTAATCGTATTTAATGTTTCCTCAATCTCTTGAATGGACTGTGTTAATTGTTGAATCATCTGAACAACATGATCTGATTTCTCTGTTTCCAATGTCATAGCATGTGATATTTCAATAATTTCTTCCACAGTATGTGAAACAGCTGTTGAAATATTTCCTAATGATTGAGCAGTTAAACGAACTGTTTTTGTTCCCTTTTCGATATATTTAGTATTATCCTGTGTTGAAGAAGTAACCTGCTGAATATGTCCCATAATTTCTTGAATAAGCTGGTCAACCTTTAATACTTCTTGATTCGATTGCTCAGCAAGTTTTCGAACTTCCTCTGCTACGACTGCAAAGCCCTTGCCATGTTCGCCTGCTCTTGCTGCTTCAATGGAGGCATTCAAAGCCAGTAAGTTGGTTTGTTCAGCAATACCAGCAATGGATGTCGTAATAGCCTGAACGCGCGTTGCTGATGTGACTAAATTGCTAACAGTGTTACTAACCATATCAGAGCCATTACGGATTAAAGTCATATCATTATTTATATCCTTAGCAAGCTGCTCTCCTTCCGCGGCAATTTTCATTGTCCCTCGGGAGGTTTCAACACTTGTGTCTGCTTTCGCTTTTATAGTTTGTAAATCCTCTGCTAGAGATGTAAGTACACCTGTTGCATTCTCCGCATGATGCAGACCTTCAGTTACTGTCGCCGTAACCTCATAGATATTGTGCGCCACGCCTTGAATTGTATTCGACATATCATTTAATGTGTTAGCGGTTTCATCAGCATTCGTGGCTAATGTAATAGAAGTAGCGTGCATCGTCATAATCATATTTTGTAAGTTTACAGTCATACGATCTAATGTGCTTGCTAAATCCCCTACCTCATCATTCCTTTTTACCTTCATTTCTTCTACTGCTAAATTACCATTTGCAATCTGCTTGGCCTGATGAATTAGTAAGGTAATAGGCTTAACCTTACGACGAATTAAAAAGCCTGTAATAATTGAAGCAATTAACATTGGAAAAATACTAATTAAAATACCACTACGCACAACATCCCACGTTCGCTCCTTCACAATAGTAGCATCGAAATCAATGACACTAATCGCGATAATTTCCTTGCTAGTATCATGATCCTTAAAAATAGGTGCATAGCCTGATAATCGCTCCATTCCACCATATGTATAAGGTTCAGAGTAAGTTGGATGCTTTTTCTCAAGTAATAATTGGATTGCCTCTGTGTCCATGTAAAACGTATCTCCAGGTGCAAAGCCTTTCTCTGCCAAATGATCATCTAAGGCTAATAATGTACCATCTAGCGTTAAAATATATTGAGTTTGAAAGATATCTTTGTGTCCTGTTGTCCAGTTTAAATCCTTGCCAATACGCTCTTTTGCCGCTTGCTCCCCACTCAATGCTTGTTCCATATCTTCTGGGCGGATCAAGCCTGTTGTTATATTGGCACATCCATATGCCTCGATTCCCGCAGCATCATATAATTTATTATAAGCAGTTATGTATGTAGCGAACGATGTAATTCCTAGCATCACCACTAAGATACCAGCAATGATCGTTCCAAGTTGAAAAGTTAATGAATTTCGTAATCTCACGATTCATCATCTCTCCTTTCTAGTAAAAATCTAAGAATATTCATCTTTATTTCTTATCATACTATAAAAAGATGTATTTAAAAAGCATCTTTTACTAAATAATAGAATGGAAAAGTGTTGGATAAAGTTCTGAATTATGAGATAATTGATGTACTATATCTTCATCTGTTGAGCATAAAATCTTCATTTAGGAGGGCTTGCTATGAATAGACGTTTTCATGTTGTATCGCTTATTATTGGAAATTTGTTAATACTCGGAGCTATTTTCATTTATGCTATGCAGAGTCATGTGGATGTGGCCCTCAGTACCTATGCCCTCGTAATGGGGTTTTTAAGTACACTGTTATTGATCTTTTTTTATTTATGGGGGGATGAAAAGTCGCAAGTATCAAACCGTTTTTCTAAATAAAATATATTAGCTAAGGGTTGTAGTGAGTTCAAATGCTACCCCCTTTTTTTGATTCTTTGTGACAAAAAATAGTTAAATTTTCTAAAAAAATAGATTAATCTGTAAATTCCACCTTCTTTTTAGTATAATATTGTTTAATGATTTAATGCGGTGAATCATTAAAATTCATTTAATTTTAGATAAAAGGAGCAGAATATGACATCTATTAAATTTTATTCAGGAGAAAGTATTCCACTAGAAATGCATAAGGTTCGTATTGTTCAAAAATTAAATTTACCACCAGTTGAACGTCGTATCGTAGCAATAAAAGAAGCAGGCTACAATACATTTTTGTTGAAAAATGAAGATATTTTTATGGATATGCTAACAGATAGCGGTGTGAATGCGATGAGTGATCGCCAACAAGCAGCTATGTTAGAGGCTGATGATAGTTATGCTGGTTCGGCTACATTTACTAAGCTTGAAAATAAAATCGAAGAAATTTTCGGGACAAAGTATTTTCTGCCAACTCATCAAGGTCGTGCATGTGAGAATATTCTTGCCCAGGTTTATGTAACTCCAGATTCAATTGTACCGATGAACTATCACTTCACTACAACGAAAGCTCATATTTCATTGAATGGTGGACGTGTTGAGGAGATTTTTTTAGAAGAAGCTCTTAATTTAACCAGTGACGTATCTTTTAAAGGGAATGTTGATATTGATAAATTAAAGACATTAATCGCTGAAAATGGAGCAGAGAAAATAGCCTTTGTGCGCATGGAAGCGGGTACGAACTTAATTGGGGGACAACCATTCTCCGTTGCTAACATGCGTGAAGTCCGTGCCGTATGCGACGAACACAATATATTACTAGTTCTTGATGCAAGTCTTTTAGCCGATAACCTATATTTTATTAAGGAACGAGAAGAACAGTATAAATACGCTACTATCCGTGATATTACGCGTGAAATAGCTGATCTGTCAGATATAATTTACTTCTCCGCGCGTAAACTTGGTTTTGCTCGAGGCGGTGGTATTTGTACAAACAATGAAGAAGCATACCTAAAAATGCGCGAATACATTACATTATACGAAGGCTTTTTAACTTATGGGGGAATGTCTGTACGTGAAATGGAAGCCATCACAGTAGGACTCGAAGAAACAATGGATGAACAAATGATTAATCAAGGCCCGCAGTTTATCGCATATATGACAGATGAATTAATCAAACGTGGCGTCCCTGTAGTTACACCAGCTGGCGGCTTAGGATGTCATGTCAATGCAATGGATTTCGTACCACATATTGAACAAAGTGCCTACCCTGCTGGTGCCTTAGCAGCTGCGATCTATATTGTAAGTGGTGTTCGTGGGATGGAGCGTGGTACATTATCTGAACAACGTGACGAAAATGGTATAGAAACACTATCTGCTATGGAACTTGTCCGTCTTGCACTCCCTCGCCGTGTGTTTACGTTATCACAGGTGAAATATGCTGTAGACCGTATCGCATGGTTGTATGATAATCGTGAGTTAATCGATGGCTTAGAATTCGTAGACGAGCCTAAAGTATTACGTTTCTTCTTTGGTAAGCTTGAAACAACATCAGCTTGGCCAGAAAAACTGGCCGCTAAATTCCGTGAAGACTTTGGTGATAGTCTATAAGTTTTATATGATTCCCTATGTGTTTTATAGACACATAGGGAATCATTTTTTATGCAATTTCCTTCTTTTTTAGAGGTATTCACCGCTGAATATGAATGATGATTGTCGAAAAATAAATATTTTTGTAGGAATTTTTAAAACAATGATTGAGTATTAAAACGATTTTCTGTATAATCGGCTTGTTTGACAATACTTTATATGAACTTGGGGGTAGACAATTGGGTAAAGCATTGATTATCGGAGCTGGCGGAGTTGCCAGTGTTGTGGTACACAAGTGTGTTCAAAATTCGGACGTATTTGAGGAAATTTGTATCGCAAGTAGAACTGTTTCAAAATGTGACGCTCTAAAAGAAAAACTAGACGGCGGAAAAACAAAAATTCATACTGCACAGGTAGACGCAGACAATACAGAAGAGGTTATTGAGCTTATTAAAGCTTTCGGACCAGATGTAGTCATTAACGTTGCACTACCTTATCAGGACTTAACGATTATGGATGCTTGCTTAGCGACAGGTGTGCACTATGTGGATACTGCAAACTACGAGCCACCTGAAACGGCAAAATTTGAATATAAATGGCAATGGGCTTATAAAGAGAAGTTTGAAAAAGCTGGCTTAACTGCATTACTTGGTAGCGGTTTTGATCCAGGTGTAACAGGCGTTTTCACAGCTCATGCGCAAAAACATGAGTTTGATGAAATCCACTATATCGATATCGTGGATGCAAATGCGGGAGATCATGGTTATCATTTCGCAACAAACTTCAATCCAGAAATTAACATTCGCGAAATTACAGCGAATGGTCGTTACTGGAAAGAAGGCAAGTGGGTTGAAACAGCACCGCTTGAGAAAAAAGAAGTTTATAACTTACCAGAAATCGGACCAAAAGATATTTACCTTCTATACCATGAAGAGCTTGAATCACTTGCGAAAAATATCAAAGGTTTAAAACAAATCCGCTTCTGGATGACGTTCTCTGAAAAATACTTAACACACTTAAAAGTATTAGAAAACGTTGGCATGACATCAATCGAACCTATCGAATTTGAGGGTCAAATGATTCAACCAATCCACTTCCTTAAAGCGGTATTACCAGATCCAGCTTCTCTTGGACCACGTACAAAAGGTAAAACAAATATCGGTTGTATCATTCGCGGTCTAAAAGATGGCAAAGAAAAAACGTATTATGTATACAACGTATGCGACCACGAAGAATGCTATAACGAAGTTGGTTCACAAGCGATTTCTTACACAACTGGCGTACCAGCTATGATTGGTGCAATGCTTGTGATGAACGGTGAATGGCGCAAACCAGGTGTTTGGAATGTAGAAGATTTCAATCCAGATCCGTTCATGGATGCATTAAATAAATGGGGTCTACCATGGCAAGAAAGCCATAACCCAGAGTTACTTGACCTTGATTTAGATGCAAAGGAATTAAGCCGATGAAACCAATTGATTTTTCAAAAGTTCCATCCCCTTCTTATGTAGTGGATGAGCGATTATTAACAAAAAATCTTGAGCTTTTAAAATCAATTCAAGATCGCACAGGCTGCCGCATTTTACTAGCCCTTAAAGGTTTCTCTATGCATTCAACATTCCCTTTAGTAGGGGAATATTTAGCTGGCATAACAGCCAGCTCACTGCATGAAGCACGTCTTGGCTATGAAAAAATGGGCAAAGAAGTTCATGTTTATGCTCCTGCTTATATTGAGCATGAAATGGACGAGCTGCTTGGCTATGTAGATCACGTCGTGTTTAACTCATTAAACCAATGGGCTCAGTTCAAGGATAAAGTGAAATCTGCTGGTAAAACAATTGAATGTGGTATTCGTGTGAATCCTGAGTACTCGGAAATTGAAACAGCACTTTACGATCCTTGCTATACGAATTCCCGTCTTGGAACAACTTTGGCTAACTTTGATAAATCCCAGCTTGAAGGTATTGATGGCTTACATTTCCATGCGATGTGTGAACAAAATTCAGATACGTTAGAGCGTATTATTGAAGTAGTAGAAGAAAAATTTGGTGATGTTTTACACCAAATGAAATGGTTGAACTTTGGTGGAGGACACCATATTACACGTGAAGATTATGATGTAGAGAAGCTTGTGAACATCATTAATTATGTGCAAGAAAAATATAACCTGCTTGTGTATTTAGAGCCAGGTGAAGCAGTAGCCCTTAATACTGGTTATTTAGTAGCTACCGTGCTTGATATCCAAGAAAATGGGATGGATCTTGCTATTTTAGATACATCAGCAACATGTCATATGCCTGACGTACTTGAAATGCCATACCGTCCAATGATTATTGGTTCTGGTCAAGCTAATGAATTAGCCCACACATATCGCCTAGGTGGACTTACATGTCTTGCTGGTGATGTAATTGGCGATTATTCATTTGAGCAGCCATTAAAACCTGGTGATCGTCTTGTATTTACGGATATGGCCCATTATTCAATGGTGAAAAATCATATGTTTAACGGTGTCAACTTACCTTCAATCGTTTCTTACAATGATGAAGAAGGCATTAAAGTCATTCGTGAATTTACATTTGAAGACTATAGCGGTCGACTTTCTTAATCAAATGGCAAACACCTCCAACTAAGCTGAATGCTTGGGTTGGAGGTGTTTTGTTGTTAACTACTTTGGGTTATAAAAGACTACTTTCCTCCTAACTCAAGAAAAATAGTCTTAGTGTTTTACATCATTCAACTTCGAATAGGTTTTAAGTGTACTTTGCTTTTATTATGGCTGCATATTCATCCAACTATCAACATGATGAATAGCAACCCCTTGATAGCTTGTTTTTTTGGCATAGTGACGTTGAACAAGTGCTAGTTGTTTATTCATATAAGCTTCACCATCATCATAAAAAGTAATATTTTGACCATCATCTAATGCCCCTGTTTCAACACTAATAACAATGGATTTGTTAACTTTCTTAGCATAGGCTACTTCATGTTGCACAACTTTAATAATTTCTTTTGCAGCATTTCGATAAGCCATAATAGAAACATTCTCTACTTGGTTTATCACCCATTCTGCTAGTAATCCTTTTCCAAATTGATTGTTGAATTTAATTTCATCAAACCAAAATGGCATATCGGCCTCCAAAGGTAAATGTAACTGCTTGGTTTCCCTTTTGGCTTTTGTAAGAAGTGCTTGATAGGATTCAATTGTTTGTGTCCGATTGTGACTCCATCCACTATTTAAGTATGGCTCTACATCAAGATGAACACCTGAAAATTGCTCTGTTACTTCAGCATTTCTATTGTATGTATGTAACCAATCAAACAGCTGTTCCTGCATTTTATAGCCTTCTTTGGATACCCAATCTGGCGCTCCATCCAATGCATATATTTTGATGCCCTTTGCTGTTGCGTGACCAATAAAGCGCTTATAATCGGCATTTGCTATATCCATATCAATCTGTAAATAAAGTTTGTTTACTTGTTTATTCTCTAAAAATAAGAGTACTCCTGCCTCATCCTCAATAATTTTTGATGTATCCCATAACCAAGTAGCCTTATCTTCCACAGTCACTGCATCTACCTTCCCAAATGATAGTCCAAACGCACTGGCAATGGTAACAAAAATAACAATAGTTATTGTTAATAGTGAATAACGTTTCATATCTTACAGCTCCATTCTATTCGCCAAGGCTCCTATAACAGATCCTGGCAACATGAAATCATGCACTAGAATAGTGGTTAGACTCATGGTTTTGCGTTCTTCCCTTTCGACAAGTTTGCCTTTTACAGTTGTTTTCTTACTTTTATCATACATTGGAAAAATAAAAATGTCTGTAGGAAAAATGCATAATAATCATAAATATGCTGGAATCAAATAATAAATCTACGGGTTATTTTTACTATAGAAAATAAAAAACGTAGAGCATTCAAGCATCTACGTTTTCTTGTTCATTTTCAAGCATTTTATGCAAGTAATTAATAATTTCACGAATTCCTTCTAGTGAATTGACTAGTATTTTTGGGTCTACATAAGTAATCATACGATTTTCTAGGTTTGCTACTGCTGTAAAATAACGTGTTTTTGAATAGTTGACAAGTCCCATCTGCTGTAAGATAGACGTGTCAAAATCTAGAATTTCACGTGCCTCTGTTACGAGTAATCCATAATTCACAACATCTGTATTTAATACTATAATACGTGCTGTTGCAGCATTTGAAGAACGATTATAAAGAATACGTTCAAAATCAAGCACTGGTACAAGCTCACCACGAATTCTTGTGAAGCCTAGAAGATAATTAGGTAAATGAGGAATTGGTGTTACATGCTCTAATTTTTCAATCGAAATTGCTTGTTCCACAGGCACTGCATATTCCTCAGTCCCACAAGCAAATACTACTGCTTTTACACTCTCCATGCGGTCACATCCTTCAATTTCTGCTGTTATATTTTTGCAGACTCTTTGACAATTTCAACTAGTAAATCTGCTAATTTTTCTAATTCTTCTACTGGAATTTTTTCATTTGTTGTATGAATATCTTCGTAGCCTACAGAAAGGTTGACCGTAGGGATACCAAACCCTGCAATCACATTTGCATCTGAGCCTCCTCCGGAAATACCAAGCGTTGGCGTGCGATCAATGTTACGTGCTGCTGCCATTGCGATTTGAACGACTTTATCTGTTTCAGTTACTCGGAATCCTGGATACATAAGCTTGACTTCTACTTCAGCACGTGCTCCCAGTGATGCAGATATTTGTTCAAATGTCTCCTGCATATGCTTCGTTTGAGCATCGAGCTTCGTTTTATCAATTGAGCGAGCCTCTGCAAGAATATTCACTTCATCACATACAATATTCGTAGCCTGACCACCCTCAAAACGACCAATATTTGCTGTAGTTTCTTCATCTAAGCGACCTAGCTTCATTTGTGCAATACATTTGGCAGCAACTGTAATCGCTGACACTCCTTTTTCTGGAGCCACACCAGCATGGGCAGTTTTGCCAATAATTTTAGCGAAGATTTTTGCTTGATAGGGTGCTGCTGTGACAATTCCACCCACTTTGCCATCACTGTCCACTGCAAAGCCATATTTAGCTTTAATTTTAGATGGATCTAATTCTTTAGCACCAACAAGTCCACTTTCCTCACCTGCAGTGATGATAAATTCAATATCTCCATGCTCAATATTCTGCTCTTTTAAACGCTTCACCATTTCTAGCAATGCCGCTAATCCAGCTTTATCATCAGCACCTAAAATTGTAGTACCATCTGACACAATGTAACCATCCTCACGTAAAGAAGGTTTAATTCCTTTACCTGGTACAACCGTATCCATATGAGAAGTAAAATAAATTGGTTCAACATCTAATGAACCTTTTAAAGTAGCCAATATATTGCCTGCTCCATGTCCATTACGTGTATGGGCATCATCCTGTTCTACAGAAAAACCAAGCGCTGTTAATTTGTCCATTAAAATCGGTGCAATTACATGCTCATATTTTGTTTCTGAATCAATTTGTACGAGCTCGAAAAACTCTTCCACTAAACGACTTGTCATGTTGTAAGACTCCCTTAGTTTACGTGTATTGCCACGTTATAGTATATGTATTATTTTAGCACAACGTTTGAGGAGTTGAAATAATTCGCTAGCAGAACGAGACTAATTTTTGGAAGGAGAAGGAGATCAATTATGCCTCGGCATAATTGCGTCCGGAATCGGCTTTGTGCTTAGACCTGCAGATGTTTTGCGCGAAAACGTAGTGCTAACGCAGCACCAGTAGCATGATGTTGGTCACTCGGTCGTGTGTTGTTGCTGTCGCTTCGCTTTCGCACAGATGATACAAAAAATATTTGCTGAATGAAGATAAAAAGCCTGTGAAAGAAGGGGTTTATCCCTTTCCACAAGCTTCTTATAGTTGAAAGATAGCCTCTTTTTCTCGCTCAAGTGACTGAAGATGTTCAACCGCTTTATGATGCTTATCCTGTAAACGCCAAATTGTATTATGTACATCATCTTGCACACGGGATACTTGCTCCCTAGCAGTTGAAATTTTAGAGTGAACAGACCAAGCTGAGAAAATATCATCAAAGAAATAGTCTGCAAATTTTACAAAACCATCTGTTTCAACATGTAATGATTTCGTTGATAAATCATGGACGTCAAGAAGTTCATTATGAAATCGCTGTAAAGCAATTTGTGCATCGTGAAGATAATTTTCAGACTGATTAAGTGCATCATGCTTTAAATGCGTAGCAATAAGTCCACCTCCCAAAAACGTATCCCATGTTGAAAAACCATTAGCGGAATGTAGGGAAGCTGCTGCTTGCCCAAGCTTTGTTAATGCAGTTTCACCAGCCTCTTCTGCTTCCTTCATTTCCACAATTAATTGCTTCGTTATTATTTCCTCATGCGCTAATCGCTCTAATTTTTTTGCTTGCTCTGGCTCATGTATTTGTAAGTAATTTTTCTTTTTAGCATTCAGCTGGCTTAAAGCTTCTTGTAAATGTTGTTCATTAATTTCAGTAAGCTTTGACTTAGCTTGTGCTAAATCGGTTGTTAAATCTTCTTGCATTTTCTTTGCTTCATTTATTTTTAATTCAAGAACGGCTGCTTTATCAATTTTCTCTGCTCGTAGCTCATCTTGTTGCCCCGTCCACGTACGAATCATATTCATAAACGAAAATCCTTCTAATTTATCAAGTTTCGTTCGAATGTGATTGAGTGCTATAGAGTGTTTGTAAATGTCCTGTTGTGCACGCTCAAGTTGCTTTTCAATTAATAGCTTTTGTTCATTTAATCTACTGATATTTCTTAATTGTGCATGTATTATTTCCTGTTCATTTTGTAACTGTCTCCATTCCATTCATCCCAACTCCTCTTATTTATTTGTACGGATGAAAAGAATAAATGTTTCAATTATCTGTCATCTTTTATCATTTTTCGTCATTTTTTTTGAATCAAAAGGAAAGCCCAGCAACCAAATGGCTACTGGACTTGTACTAATTTTATAGTGGAATGTTTCCGTGCTTTTTCTCTGGACGTGATTCATGCTTATTTGAAAGCATATCTAAGCCTTGAATTAGCTTAATACGTGTATCACGTGGATCAATGACATCATCCACCATACCGCGAGATGCTGCAACATATGGGTTTGCGAATTTTTCTTTGTATTCCTCAATTTTCGCTGCACGTGTTGCTTCTGGATCATCCGATTTTGCAATTTCGCGTGCAAAGATAATATTTGCAGCACCTGCTGCACCCATAACGGCAATTTCAGCGTTTGGCCAAGCAAATACGAGGTCAGCTCCAATTGATTTTGAGTTAAGTGCAACATAAGCACCACCATATGCTTTACGTAAAATAACTGTAATTTTCGGTACAGTTGCTTCAGAGTATGCATAAAGAATTTTTGCTCCATGACGGATAATTCCACCATGTTCTTGTTTAACGCCTGGGAAGAAGCCAGAAACGTCCTCAAATGTGATGATTGGAACATTGTATGCATCACATGTACGGATGAAACGAGCCGCTTTGTCAGAAGAATCGATATCTAGTCCACCAGCAAGTACTTTTGGTTGATTACATACAAGACCAACAGATTCACCCGCAATACGTGCAAAACCTACTACTACGTTTTTCGCAAATTCTGAGTGAACTTCCATAAATGAGCCTTCGTCCACTACTTGCTCAACTACTCTACGTACATCATAAGGACGAGTTGTTTCGATCGGCACAGTATCCACGATTTCAGGGCGGTAGTCATCACCCTCTGGACGTGCCTGACGTGGTGCTTTTTCTTTATTATTTTGTGGAAGATAGCTTAATAGTTTTTTAATTTGATCGATTGCTTCTTCTTCAGATGGTGCACGGAAGTGTGCATTACCACTTACAGCGTTATTTACTTTAGAACCACCTAAATCTTCAGCAGAAATTTTTTCACCTGTAACTGTTTCAATTACTTTAGGTCCTGTAATGAACATTTGAGATGTTTTATCAACCATTAGGATAAAGTCTGTGATGGCTGGAGAATAAACTGCTCCTCCAGCACATGGTCCCATAATTACTGAAATTTGTGGGATTACGCCAGAGTAGATAGCATTACGATAGAAAATATGACCGTATCCATCAAGTGAAAGTACTCCTTCTTGAATACGTGCACCACCAGAATCATTAATACCAATGAATGGTGTACCATTTTTAGCAGCAAGATCCATTACTGTGGCCATTTTTTTCGCATGCATTTCACCAAGCGCTCCACCAAATACAGTGAAATCTTGAGAGAATAAGTAAACAGAACGTCCATTAATTTTACCGAAACCAGTAACTACACCATCACCAGGTCCTTCCATCTTGTCCATACCGAAGTCTACTGTACGGTGTGTAATGAATGGGTTGATTTCGAAAAATGTATCTTCGTCCAGCAATAATTCAATGCGCTCACGAGCAGTTAATTTACCTTTTTCATGTTGCTTGTCGATGCGCTCATAGCCACCACCAAGTTCAATTACCGTCTTACGGTCATATAACTCATTAATTTTGTCGAACATATCCATACTAATCACTTATCCCCTTTTCCACTTTTATCGCATAATTCATATAGTACACCGAAAGATGATTTAGGATGCATGAAGGCTACCTCTGCACCACCAGCACCTGGTCCTGGCTCTTCTGATAAAAGACGCACGCCTTTTTCACGAAGCTCTGCCATACGCTCACGAATCCCTGTCACACCGAAAGCTACATGGTGAATACCTTCTCCACGTTTTTCGATAAATCCATGAATAGCACTTTTTTCACTCATCGGTTCCAATAATTCGATTTTCACGTTGCCAGCATCTATAAATGCAACACGAACCTGTTGAGATTCAACCTCTTCCACTTTTAACAACTTTAAGCCTAAAGTTTCTGTATAATATGTAATGCGTTCATCAAGATCACGCACCGCAATCCCAATATGGTCTACTTTCTCCATGGTGACATCTCCTTCTGTTATGGTACATACTCTATTTTACAGACTTTTTTGTCAAAACTCTACTACTTGAGAAATTTTTCAGATTTGCTAAACTATTTATAAGAAAAGAAGGAGCGAACGAGCATATGAGCAATAAAAAATTTCAAAAAATCGTTGTTTATGCAATGATAGCGATCATGGTAATTTCATCTCTAGCGTTTGGTTTATCCATGTTAGTGTAAAAAGCGTTAGCGTCCGCATTACTGCGGGCGCTCTTTCTTTACCTTTAAACCCTTAAATGACTGTTTAATTTCTAAATATCGATCCATTTCTTCGATAAATTGATAAAGCGCTGCCTGTGCTAAAAATTGCTCATGATTTTGCGGTAGCGGTAACTGAGCAAAATCTCGCCTAACCTGCTCAAGCTTCTCTCTAAAATGACTAGCCGTATTTCCTGAATGAACATGTTCAGCAAGATCTTGAACAAAGTCTGCCACTATCGTTGCCTCTTGTACTATAACAGGTAGGGCTGTTATTTTCGGGAGTACTCTTTCAATAATTTCGAGCTGCTGTTCACGCATATCAAAATAGACATAGTAATCATTTTTTCGTCTCATAAAATGATTTTCAACATCTTTAAAGGCTAATGATTTCGCATTATTTAAAGCTGTAATGGCTTCAATTATTTCTCGCCCATCCCACAATGTATCGCCTTCTCTTAAATAATTTGCAATTTCTAAAAAAATTTTACTATATAGTTCCTCTATTTTAACTCGATAGTAATTTAATTCCTTTTGAATATCTGGCATATACATATTAATCGCTATTCCTGTCCCATAACCAATTGCCATTAAAGCTAATTCATTAGAAACCAATGTCCACGAAAATTTTTCAGCAGCATAAATATGCATAATAATTACAGCACTTGAGACAAAGCCGTCTGCTACCTTCAATGACACTATTGTGGGAATAAAAATAATGAGCATTCCCGCTAGTGTGAGTGGGTGATATGAAAATAGCTCAAAGCTCAAAAAGGCATAAAGCATACCGATAATACTTGCGACAAATCGTGTATAAGCAGCATGAAGGGATTTTTTCTTCGTTGGCTGTACACAAAGTATTGTTAAAATACCAGCAGATGCATAAGAAGCTAATTCAAAATACTGGGCAATGGCTATTGCAATGGCTGCACCAGTTGCCGTTTTTAATGTACGATAGCCGATTGAAAACTTCTTCAAGTCGACTGCCTCCCATCCTTCATTACTCTTCACTTAATCTATTCATTAAAATAATTCAATTTTTTAAGCACATAATTTAGCTAATATTTAAAAAATTCCAAATATACTTCAGCCATCATTACTTAATGAGAACAAATTATCTACTATTAATGACAAGGAACAGCCTCCGCAGCCAGCGTTGTTGCTGCGGAGCGTTCTACTTATCAAATTAATTAATGAATAATATTAAAGTTCATCGCAGTATTCTTCAAAGTTTGCTTGTAAATTTGTCACAACAGACATTGGATCGTGACCTTCAATTTCATAGCGTCCAACTTCAGCTACCACTTGTCCATCCTTTAATAGTACAAAAGATGGAGAGGATGGTAAGTGATCTTCACCGAAGTGATAACGAGCAGCTGCCGTTGCTTCTTTATCTTGACCAGCAAAAACTGTAACAAGATGATTTGGACGTTTATCATAATGAACGCTTTGTGCTGCTGCTGGACGTGCAATACCTCCTGCACAGCCGCAAACTGAATTGACCATAACTAATGTTGTACCTGGACGAGCAAACGCCTCTTCAACAGCCTCTGGTGTGCGTAGCTGCTCATAACCAGCAGCCTCAATTTCTGCACGTGCTGTTTTTAAAATTTCTTGCATAAATAAATCGTAATCCATATTCATATAGCGATAGCTCCTTTCAAGTTCGTGTCACCTTAGACTTTAGACTGACACTAATACATCTCCTATCATAGCAGTTAGTAGCGATTTTGTGCACCTACTTGCTCAGTAATTTCGTCTTGATTTCGATGCTTTCGACACTAACACATTTGCTGAATGAAGATGCAGCAACAGTTTATTGCTGTGATTGATTATCGCTAAATAAACGATCTACACCTTGTGTTACTGTCAGCTGTCCATTTAAAATTTGGTGTTCTAACAGTTGCACTTGCGCCTTACGCTCTGAATTACCGTAAAACGCATCAATTAAATGGTCAGTAATCATTGATTGGAACCAATCCTTGGTTTGATTTTGACGTCTAATTGACCAGTAATTATTTGTTTCAACCGTTTGTCTAAACTCTCCGATTGTATTCCATACTTTGTCGAGGCCGCGTTTTTCCCATGAACTAACTGGCATAGCAGTAGACATCCATCCTGGAGTAGCTGGCTGTAAGAAATGCAAAATTTGTTTATACTCAGATACAGTTTTTTTGGCTAAACGTACGTTATCTCCATCAGCCTTATGCACAACGATGGCATCTGCTAACTCCATAATACCCTTTTTCATGCCTTGTAGCTCGTCACCGGCTCCTGTTAATACTAGCAACAAGAAGAAATCAACCATACCTCGGACATATGTTTCGCTTTGTCCAACACCGACAGTTTCAATTAAAATAACATCATAGCCAGCAGCTTCACAAACTAGCATTGTTTCACGAGTTTTTTTATGGACACCCCCTAGGGTACCAGCTGAAGGAGATGGTCGAACAAATGCATTCGATTTCTTCACAAGCTCCTCCATACGTGTTTTATCGCCTAAAATACTTCCCCCTGATAGAGAGGAACTTGGATCAATCGCTAGGACTGCTACTTTTTTCCCCATCTCACAAAGCATCGTTCCGAAAGCTTCAATAAATGAGCTTTTTCCAGCACCAGGAACCCCTGTAATGCCAATACGAACACTGTTTCCTGTATGTGGTAGAAGCTCCTGTAAAAGCTCTTGAGCCTGCGCTTTATGCACAGCATTTGAGCTTTCAATGAGTGTTATCGCCCTCGATAATTGAGTACGGGAACCTGCCATTACCTCACGAGCAAGCCCCTGTATATCAATTTTATCAGCTTTTTTCTTTCGGAATTTTTTTGGTACACCATACTGCATACCATCGTGAGATGCTGCTACTCCATCCATGACAAATAGTGCACTATCCTGCATCTCTTTGTTTTTGTCCATTACTTAGACACTTCCTCATAACCTAAGCGTTTGTAGATTTCTTCAATAATTTTAATGGCAGATACAGGAATTACTGTACCTGGACCAAAGATTGCTACAGCACCAGCTTCATAAAGGAATTCATAATCCTGTGCTGGAATAACACCGCCAACAATAATGATAATATCTTCACGACCTAGCTTTGTTAGCTCAGATACCAGTGCAGGAACTAATGTTTTGTGACCTGCTGCTAAAGAGGACACACCGATACAATGCACATCATTTTCAACCGCCATTTGCGCTGTTTCTTCTGGTGTCATAAACAGTGGAGAAATATCTACGTCAAAACCTAAGTCAGCATAGCCTGTTGCGATAACTTTGGCACCGCGATCATGACCGTCTTGTCCCATTTTTGCTACTAAAATACGTGGACGGCGACCTTCATTTTCAAGGAATTCGTCTGTCATTCGTTTTACTTCAAGAATCTGCTCTTCATCAGAGAAGTTTGCAGAGTATACACCTGAAATAGAACGGATGATTGCTTTATGTCGGCCAGAGACAACTTCAATTGCATCTGAAATTTCCCCTAAAGACGCACGAGCACGCGCTGCATCTACCGCTACTGCTAATAAGTTTTCTCCGCCTTCTTTTGCAGCTTCTGTTAGTCTAGCAAGATGTTTTTGTACTTCTTCTTCATTACGAGCAGAACGCATTGATTCTAAGCGCTCAATTTGTTTTTGACGCACTAATGTGTTGTCGATGTCAAGAATATCAATAGGCTCTTCTTTTTCTAGACGATATTTATTGACACCAACAATTGTTTCTGATTTAGAGTCAATTTTCGCCTGACGTTTTGCTGCAGCTTCCTCGACCTTCATTTTTGGAAGACCTGTTTCAATCGCTTTCGCCATTCCACCCAGTTCTTCAATTTCTTCAATTAATGCCCACGCAGATTTTGTAATTTCTTCCGTTAATTTCTCCACATAGTATGAACCACCCCATGGATCAATCACTTTTGTCATAGCCGTTTCTTCTTGTAAGAATAACTGTGTATTACGTGCGATACGAGCAGAGAAGTCTGTTGGTAGAGCAATGGCCTCATCCAGCGCATTTGTATGAAGTGATTGTGTATGACCCATTGAGGATGCATTAGCCTCAATTAATGTACGTGTTACGTTATTAAATGGATCTTGCTCCGTTAAAGACCAGCCAGATGTTTGTGAATGTGTACGAAGTGCTAACGTCTTTGAATTTTTCGGGTTGAACGTAGACATCATTTGCGCCCAGATACGGCGAGCAGCACGCATTTTCGCAACTTCCATGTAATAATTCATGCCAATTGCCCAGAAGAATGATAGGCGCGGTGCAAAGGCATCAATATCGATTCCAGCTTTCAATCCCGTACGGACATATTCAAGACCATCTGCCAATGTATAAGCAAGCTCGATGTCATTAGTTGCACCAGCTTCTTGAATATGGTAACCAGAAATCGAAATAGAGTTAAATTTTGGCATAAATTTTGCTGTATATTCGAAAATATCTGCGATAATTTTCATAGACATTGCTGGTGGGTAAATATAAGTATTACGAACCATGTATTCTTTTAAAATATCATTTTGAATCGTACCAGCAAGTTTGTCAGGTGTAACCCCCTGCTCTTCAGCTGCAACGATATAGAATGCCAAGACTGGTAATACCGCACCATTCATTGTCATTGACACGGACATTTGATCTAAAGGAATTTGGTCAAATAGGATTTTCATATCTTCAACAGAGTCAATGGCAACCCCAGCTTTACCAACATCCCCAGTTACACGTGGATGATCGGAGTCATAACCACGGTGCGTTGCTAAGTCAAATGCAACAGAAAGACCTTTTTGCCCCATCGCCAGATTACGTTTGTAGAATGCATTGGATTCTTCAGCTGTAGAGAAACCAGCGTATTGGCGAACAGTCCAAGGACGTGCTACATACATCGTAGGGTATGGACCACGTGTATTTGGTGCTATACCTGCCACATCATTTAAATGTTTCGAATCTTTAATATCTTCTTTTGTATAAATATCTTTAATCTCAATACCTTCATTCGTCATGAATTTTTCTTCTGACGCCAAAGGTGCTTCAGCTGCTAATACTTTTTCAATTTCAATTGCACTAAAATTTGGCTTGCTCATCGTTGGACCTCCTTCATGCTAGCGAACATTGAATTTAATTTTTCAATGATGTTCTGTCCTGCGAAAATAAAGCCGCATAAGCCATCTGCTAACCAAGCTTCTTCTTCGTCTTTAAATTTTCCTGCAACATCAACAAGTACATTAGCAGGCTTACCGGCTAGAATTGCTGGTACTAATTCTTTTGTATCATCATCATTGCCAGCAATCACCACATAGGTTGCTTCTGTAGCTTTTAACCAAGCTACTGCTTCTTCAGCCGTTGTAATTGGTTCGCTTTTTTCTGGTACTAAACCTACTGTATTTAAGAAACCAGATACAAAATCTGCACGTGGTTTCGAGCTTTTTAATGTACCTAATGCTAAGATTCCTGTTTTCACTCTGGCTGCAGTCATTTCTGCTCGTAATTGCTCGAAAGGTATAGCAATTCGCTTAATTTCTGCAAATAGTGGGTTTGTTTCACTTTCAAGCATATCAGCAGGATTCGCATAAATATTTGTACCAATTAGAGATTGCTTACGTGTTTGTGTGGCTTTAATACGAGCTTGATATGATTTTTCCAATTCTTCTGCTAGCTTACCTGAAGCAGTATAAGCATCAATGCCTCCAGCAGCTTCAATATCTAAGAATAATGCCCAAGCTTCTTTCACAAAATCAGCTGTTAATGACTCAATGAAATATGAACCACCAGCTGGGTCAGTTACTTTTAACACATTTGTTTCTTCTTTTAAAACTAAAGATACATTACGTGCGATACGAACTGATTGATCAGTTGGCTTTGCTAATGCATCATGTGGATGAACAGTAAAGACGTCTGCCCCGCCAATTAGGCCAGAAAGCGCTTCATTTGCTGCACGTAATAGATTTACATAAACATCTAGTTTTGAGAAGCTTCTTAATGACGTTTCTGCAAGAGTTGGAATTTTAATATTTTCATCTGCACCATAAGCAGATGAGAACGCTTTCCAAAGCACTTTAAAAGCACGAAGCTTAGCAATCTCTGTAAAGAACTGTGTATCAACAGCAAAGGATACAAAAAATTGCTGTGCAAAGGCTTCAAAGCTTTCTTCTTGCTCTGCATATTTAGCCGCAAACGCAAGTGCATAGGCTAATTCTTGTACAGCGTTTGCTCCTTGATTGTGATAAACCGTAGTATCTGCACCGATTGAGCGCACGTTCGGAAAATCAGTTAAAGTGATAGGGTTTTTTGAAACGATGAAACCTTTGGCAGCTTCTCGTTGTTCAATGGCAATGTTGTCGAATACTGCTAGTAATGGGTCATTTGAATTTTCAACCGTAATTTTAAACGAATATTCTGAGAAATAAGTCGCTAATTTTGCTACTATTTCTTCAGTCCATTCAAAATTAACACGGCTATCAATTGTTACTACTTCATTTCCACGTGCTAAACTATCATCAAGCTGAGCAAATAATGCTTCACCTGTGTCAGCATATACTTGCTGTGCCACTTTAAAGACTTGACTATTTTGCAGGGAACGGATTGTGGCAACTTGTTTATCAAGTTCTTCACCAAGTTTTGCTACTAAACTTTCTTGTGTGTAAAGAGGTTCTAATGTAACACCTTCACTTGTTTTCGTTAAAAGAGACTCGAATGGTTTCCCTTTTAAAGCCTTGATTGCTGCATCTTGCCATTCTGAATAGGATGGCTTTTCAAATTCAATATTTTTCATGTTGTTTGACATGCGGACGCTTAATCAGCTTCCCCCCTTAGTAGTTTCTATTTGTTATTCTACATGACAAATTGCGACTCGAAAAGCAAAAAAAAAATCGGAAACCGTTATACAACAGGTTTCCGAGAAGTCATCAGTAGACTGACGTCGAAGATTTATTTGTATTTTCGAGTATTTCTTTCACTCTATTTAGGAATTTACCGCAAACAAGTCCGTCTAATACACGGTGATCTAATGACAAACATAAATTCACAATATCCCGTGCAGCAAACATTCCACCCGGTAAAATAACTGGTTTTTTTACAATACTTTCCACCTGTAAAATTGCTGCTTGTGGATAATTAATGATGCCCATTGACTGTACAGAGCCAAATGCGCCCGTATTATTGACCGTAAAAGTTCCGCCTTTAATATCATCCATTGACAATTTTCCAGCTCTTACTTTGACAGCGAGCTCATTAATTTCCCTTGCAATCCCTTTGATCGATTTTTCATCAGCGTGTTTTATAACAGGAACAAATAAGGCATCATCTGTTGCGACGGCAATGGAAATATTGATGTCATGCTTCTGAATAATTTTATCCTCTGCCCACATAGAATTCATCATTGGAAACTCTTTTAATGCTTGTGCAACAGCTTTCACAAAGAAGGCAAAATACGTAATGTTAAAGCCTTCTTTGTGTTTAAACTCTGTCTTTATACTGTCTCGATAAGTGACTAAATCAGTTACATCCACTTCCATCATCATCCATGCATGCGGCACTTCATGAACACTTCTTACCATATTATTAGCAATAGCACGACGCACTTTCGTTACAGGTATTTCAATATCCCCTGCTTGCAAAGGCTGTACAGGTGCGGCTGGCTTCATATCGTTCTGTGGTGTTACATTTGCTACAGCTGGTGCTGATTGCTGTACAGAAGTATCAGTAGCAGGTGTTTCAGGCTGTGTAGTTGGCACAGCTCCTGCCTCAATCAAAGTCAGAAGATCTTTTCTTGTAATACGCCCTCCTTCGCCTGTTCCTGTGACTTGATCGAGTGCAATATCATGCTCCTGTGCAAGTCGAAGAACTGCTGGTGAATAGCGAACTTTATCCTGCCTTACTGGCTTTGGTGGTGCTACCGTAGCTGTTGTAGCTTGTTGTGTTTCTTGTTTTCTTTGTACACCGGCATTTAAAATCGCCGTACTAACTGCTGATTTCTTTGCTGGAGGTGGAGGCGGTAACTCGCTGTCACCGGCGATTTCAATAGAGCAGACTATTGCACCAACTGGTAACGTTTGACCTTCCTCTGCAAGCAACTCTGTAATAATACCTTCAAATGATGAAGGGATTTCTGCATTTACTTTATCTGTGACAACTTCTGCTAGTGGATCATATTTTTTTACTGTATCACCAGGCTTTACAAGCCATTTTTCAATTGTTCCTTCAGTTACACTTTCACCGAGCTGTGGCATTGTGATATTTTGAATCGCCATCATCTATTCCTCCCATCCATTTAAGCAAAGCTGTATTTATCTGTGATACACCATTTAAGAATGAACAGCCACTAGGATACTGCTAGAGAACAGTTCTCATAATGGACTATTCGATTGAGGTTTCTCCTTTTACAATAAGCATTTGCAGCACTCATTGATCAAAGATTTTCACTAAATACTTTTCAATTTTGTGAAGAAGTCCCTTCTATTTAGAAGGCAGCTAGTTCACGCATCGCCCGCTCTACTTTATCAGGATTTATCATAAAATACTTTTCCATTGTTGGGGCATAGGGCATTGCCGGAACATCTGGTCCTGCAAGGCGTTGAATCGGTGCATCAAGATCAAATAAACAATGCTCAGCTATGATAGCTGCCACCTCGCTCATGATACTACCTTCTTTATTATCCTCTGTTACCAGTAATACTTTTCCTGTTTTACTTGCTGCCTCAATAATTGCTTCCTTATCTAGTGGATAGACAGTACGAAGATCTAGAATATGTGCCGAAATACCGTCTGCTGCTAGTCGCTCTGCAGCTTGTAATGCAAAATGTACAGCTAAACCATACGTAATGACTGTAACGTCATCTCCCTCACGCTTAACATCTGCTTTACCAATCGGTAATGTGTAATCATCCGTAGGTACTTCCCCTTTAATCAGGCGATACGCACGTTTATGCTCAAAAAACAACACAGGATCTTCATCACGGATAGCTGCTTTCAATAGACCTTTAGCATCATATGGTGTTGACGGAATAACAATTTTCAATCCTGGCGTTCCTGCGAAAAGTGCCTCTACCGATTGTGAATGATAGAGTGCTCCATGTATACCTCCGCCAAATGGGGCACGTATTACCATTGGACAAGACCAGTCATTATTTGAACGATAACGGATTTTTGCTGCCTCAGAAACGATTTGGTTCACAGCAGGCATAATGAAATCAGCGAATTGCATTTCGGCAATTGGACGCATACCGTACATCGCCGCTCCAATACCAACTCCGGCTATAGCACTTTCTGCAAGGGGCGTATCAAGTACACGATATTCACCAAATTGATCGTACAAACCAGTAGTTGCTTTAAATACACCGCCCTTACGACCAACATCCTCTCCTAAAATGAAAACACGCTCATCACGTTCCATTTCTTCTTTCATCGCTAATGTAATCGCATCAATATAAGACATCACTGCCATTACACGTCACCTCCGTCCACTGGTGCATAAACATATTTCATGGCATGCTCTGGTTGTGCATATGGAGCCGCTTCTGCATAATCCGTAGCCTCATTTACTTCAGACATGATGCGTTCCTCGATTTCTGAACGCTGCTTCTCTGACATTACACCCGTATCCATGAGGTACTTTTCAAATAGTAAAATAGGATCCTTTGCCTTCCCTTCCGCTATATCTTCAGCGGTACGATATTGACGATCATCATCATCGGAAGAGTGAGCTGTTAAACGGTATGTCACTGTTTCTATTAAACTTGGACCACCACCATTACGCGCACGGTCAGCTGCCTCTTTCACCACTTTATAGACTTGTAATGGACATTTGCCATCAACCGTAACACCTGGCATACCGTAGCCAATACCACGATCTGATACTTTTGCACAGCCTAACTGACGTTCAACTGGAACAGAAATTGCATATTGATTATTTTCTACCATTATAATAACTGGAAGCTTATGAACACCTGCGAAATTCGCTCCTTCATGGAAATCCCCTTGGTTAGAAGAACCTTCCCCAAGTGTAACGAAAGAAACAAAATCTTCTTTTTGCAGACGTCCCGCAAGCGCAACGCCCACTGCATGTGGAACCTGCGTTGTAACAGGGGATGATCCTGTTAAAATACGATTTTTCTTTTGACCAAAATGACCAGGCATCTGACGACCACCAGAGTTTGGATCTTCCGCTTTTGCAAATGCAGATAACATTAACTCTCTTGGTGTCATACCGAAATGTAGAACAACACCCATATCACGATAATATGGTGCAATATAATCCTTCTCTTTATCGAGTGCAAAGGCCGCTCCCACTTGTGCTGCCTCTTGTCCCTGACAAGAAATAACAAAAGGAATTTTTCCTGAGCGGTTTAATAACCACATACGCTCATCTAATCTTCTTGCCATTAACATCGTTTCGAATATTGCAAGTACATCTTCATTTGATAAACCTAAATCCTCATGCTTGATTTGAACATCTTGCATACGAACACCCCTTTCGTATTGTAAAAAAATAACTAAAGTAAATAATCGTCCTACACTTTAGCTATGAAATGATAAATTTTAAAAGTGAATGGCACGATTATCAACAGCTAATGCTGATTCTACTAGCACCTCATTAAGAGACGGATGTGGGTGAATAGCCTGACTAACTTCCCATGGTGTTGCATCAAGTAATTTAGCAAGTGACGCTTCACCAATTAAATCCGTTACATGCGGCCCTACCATATGAATACCCAAAATATCATTTGTTTCTTCATCTGCTACAATTTTTACAAAGCCGTCTGTCTCCCCATTTACAAGCGCTTTACCAATCGCCTTGAATGGAAACTTTCCTACTTTTAAGGTAAAGCCCTGCTCCTTAGCAGCACTTTCTGTTAAGCCAATGCTTGCAACCTCTGGAAAAGAGTAAACACATTTTGGCACCTTTAGTACATCTAGTGCCTCTGTTTTACCTGTGGCAATATGTTCAATGGCACATAACCCTTCGTGTGAAGCTACATGTGCTAATTGCAGACCGCCAATCACATCCCCTATGGCATACATATGTGATTCCTTTGTTTGATACGAATCATTGACTTTAATAAACCCATTCTCAATTTCAATTTCTGTATTTTCTAAGCCGATATCTCGTGTATTCGCTTCACGCCCTACGCATAGCAATAATTTATCAGCCTCAAATAATTCATCCTGATCATTAACTTTCGCAGAAATGAAAACGTTATCATTTTCAATTTTGAATGTTCCCGTATCTAAACGAGCATTTGTCACAATACGAACACCTCTTTTTTCGAGCTGCTTCGTCACTTCTTTGACAATGTCTGCATCTTCTGCTGGCAAAATCGATGACCCGTATTCAATGACCGTTACGTATACCCCAAAATCACAAAGCATGGATGCCCATTCGATACCAATAACGCCACCACCAACGATTAGCAAAGACTTTGGTAGTTCTTCCATTTGTAATGCATGGTCTGAGTTCATTACAAATTTTCCATCAATTGATAGTCCAGCCATTTCTCTTGGCTTCGAACCTGTTGCAATTACAACATTCGTTGGCACAAGCATTTCATTCTCCTCGCCATTACTCATTTCAACAGAAATAGTACCTGGCATTGGCGAAAAGATGGAAGGACCTAAAATTCTACCTGTTCCCTGATAAACATCTATTTTACCTTTTTTCATCAGTGTATTCACACCCTGGCTCAATTGCTCAACAATCGCTTGTTTTCTAGCCTGCACTTTGTCAAACTGTAGTGTAACTCCTTCTATATCTACACCAAATTCAGCAGCCGTTTTATTGGCCATACGATACACTTCAGCACTTCGAAGTAAGGCTTTACTCGGTATACAGCCTTTATGCAAGCAAGTACCACCAAGTCGTTCACGTTCAACAATGGCTGTTTTCAAACCTAACTGTGCCGCACGAATTGCTGCAACATAGCCTCCTGTACCCCCGCCTAAAATGACAACATCATAATTTTGAGCCATATTGATTCCCCCTTATGAGAAAAGTGCTAAAGCCCTATCCTTTAATCACATTGGATACTATAAGGAAATCTATTTCATCCCTTTATAGAGCTTTAGCTTAATTCTAGTTAAGCTACTAAATTTCTATTTAAAGTTAGAAGAAGTCGACAATGCGACTTCTCTAATGATTAAGCGATTTTTACCGACCGTGTAAAATGTTTTTTTCATTTTTTAAAAATTGACTACGTGATTTAGATACTCGTGCAATTCGCTCTTCTGCTAAACGATTAGCCGCTACATACGTAGGAATGCCATCACGTTTAGAAATGGCAAAGATTTTTTCAATACTGTCATAAATACCATCAACGCGCTTCATCGCACGCTCGCGGTTATAGCCATATAACTCATCAGCAACGTTGATAACCCCACCTGCATTAATAACATAATCAGGCGCATAAACAATTCCTAGTTCATGTAAAAGATCACCATGGCGAGAATCTTGTAATTGGTTATTAGCTGAACCAGCAACAACCTTTGCCTTTAATTGTGGAATCGTCTCATCATTTAAAATTGCTCCTAGTGCACATGGTGAGAAAATATCCACTTCCTGTGAATAGATGTCATCTGGTGCCACAGCAGTTGCGCCAAAATCATGAACAACTCGATCAATTGCTGCTTGATTAATATCTGTCACAACAAGTTTTGCACCCTCATTATGTAAATACTCGCAAAGCTTGTAAGCAACATTTCCTAGCCCTTGTACAGAAATTGTACGTCCCTCTAGTGAATCAGATCCAAATGCTTCTTTTGCTGATGCCTTCATACCACGATAAACACCATACGCAGTTACTGGAGATGGATTACCTGATGAACCAAAGGCTGGAGAAATACCAGTTACATAATTTGTTTCTTCATGGATTAAATCCATATCTGTTACTGTTGTACCAACATCCTCTGCTGTAATATAGCGGCCATTAAGACCTTGGATGAAACGTCCTAGAGCTCTGAACATTTCCTCATTTTTATCTTTAAATGGGTCACCGATAATGACCGTTTTTCCACCGCCAAGGTTTAAACCAGCAGCTGCATTTTTATAGGTCATGCCGCGTGCTAAACGCAATGCATCCTCAATCGCATTTTCTTCTGATGCATATGTCCACATACGTGCCCCGCCTAGTGCTGGTCCAAGTGTTGTGTCATGGATTGCGATAATCGCTTTTAACCCTGATGCTTCATCTTGGCAAAATACCAATTGTTCATAATCATACTTTTCCATATACTTGAAGATTTCCATGAAAACTCGCCCCTTTGCTTTGGAAAGTGCATCCCCAAATGCCCATCCAATCAAGTTTTAAATAACAATAAAAATTGTTTAGTAATGGATAATAATGCTCCATTTAATTTTACAATACTGACAATTTCACAATTTCGCAACTATTATTACATATTCTTGATTAAGTAAGAATTTTCTAAACATTCTGTTACAGTTTCTAGCTTATGTTCTACGTGCTCATGGCTTCAGCAGTCACATAGTGAAATAACGTTTCTTGACATTCCATTAACCACAGGTACAATTAAACTTAGGAATAAGGAGGGACATGCATGGCTCGTTTAGCTGCATTTATTGTAATGCTTATTCCAGGTCTTATGGCTGCAGGTGGCATTAAATTCATGCGTGATACATTATTTGGTAAACTTATTGCACCTTTCCCGTTTTTATGGTTACAGTTCGTTGTGGGCGTCATTCTCTTTGTAATAGGATTTGGCTTTTTCGCAGGCTTTTTACTCCACCGCGATCGAAAAAATGGAAAAGTGGCTCCGCGCTTTCAAAAAAAATAAAAATAGCTATCCATCTAAGTCATATTCGACTTACTGGATAGCTATTTTTATTGACGGTACTGTTTCGCGATTACTTTATCAGGATAATCAGTAATCCAACCAATTACCGAAGGATGAGGGTTTGTCAAAAAAGCCTCATTACCATCAATCGCATAAAACCGACATGCTTTATTACTTGCAACACATGCCTCTAGATATCTTGGTTTATAATACCTTTTATGCATATGCATGCTGTCAATTGCTTTATAATCACTGAGCAAATCCCATTTTAATTTTTTGGTTGCAATAAGTGCTGTTTCAAAATCAGATCTATAATGTTTCACAATTTCTAGTAGCTCATAGTGAAACGATGAAAAATGACTGCCATCAGGCAAAATAAGTCCATGAAGCATTTGAATAAGTGCATGTTTATTATCAAGAATGGTTGATTTTAATTCAATATTAAGGGGTAGCTGCTGGGAATTTGCCCATGCTAAAACGGCATCGAATGTTGGAATTTTGTACGAAGAAAAAAAACGTCTCCAGGGCTTCCCAAGTTTAAAACTAAGAAGCTCTTCTACTGTACATTCATTCACAAGTTTATTGATGCCAGCTAATCTCGATAACTGTGGATCATGATAGACAACCGGAATTCCTTCATTTGATAATTGGATATCCAATTCAATGCCATCTGCACCCAGCTCCAATGCCTTCTCAAAAGCCCTGAAGCTATTTTCAAGTGCATAAGCTGACGCTCCTCGATGTGCAAACACAGGAATGGACGATGGGCTAGACATTTAACTCTCCAAATTCAAGAATAAATTTACCATTGGTCATTTTACTTAATAGGGATGATTTTTTGCCAATCTGAATATATGTGCCTGGATGCGCTTCTTTTGTCACAGTAATTTCCTCTTTACCCGCATGGCGCATTTCATCCATCATTAGTTTCACCTCACGGTCAATTGTCACCGCCTCGGCCTTCAATTTCGTTAAGATCTGTTTCGTTTCCTCAAACGTAGCTACTTGCTCCTTAGTCATTTGATTAAGAATTGGTAATAAGTTTTTAATTTTTCCCTCTTGTATTGAAATATCTGATTGCAATTGTTTTAAGTGTGTTGCCTTCTCTTGCATAAGAGTATAGCTTTCTCTTTTATTGACACTTTCAATAATTAAATCTGTTCGACGTTCTAAACGGTTTCCAGATATAGCCGTGACAATTGTATTTTTAGCCACTGCTCGGCCCCCAATAATCTTACCTTTTCGTTCGTCCACAAAAATAGAATGTGCCGTAAGCTGTGATCCTAATGAATAAAAGCCTATATGAATGCTATCAGCTGCGAATAAATTTGCTTCATTAACGTGCTTGACGAAAATATTGCCACCTGCCTCCACTAAAGTTGAACCAAGACCAAAAATGCCACCGCGAATATAGACATCACCTTCGATGGATTTTATAAGCTTGGCACCACTTACACCTTCGGCACCTTCAATAGAAATATCTCCAGTAGCAATAACCGTATAGCCTGAAGTCACCGTTCCTTTTATGCTTAATGAGCCATTAAATTCAAGATTTCCAGTTTCAACACCAACGTCTCCATGAATAGGCAAATGTCTATTAACACCAATCATGCCCTTGACATCATCTAATACACCAGCAATTTTGGAGCGGATAACAATTTTACCATTCTCCTCCACTTCATAGGCTGATTTTTTATCGTATTTAATGGGGAAATCGCGACCTGGTGCAGCAGCAATCGTATTGCCTAGCACATTTTTCCCTGCTTTACCTAAAGTTGCAGGTATTTTTTCGCCAAGCCATGACCCTTCAGAAATTTCAGAGATAAAGTTCATATCGTAATAATCAGCTTTTCCATCTTCGCGAATTACTGGCTTTCTCTCTGGTTTAGGTAAGTATGTAATTTGTGCATCAGTTCCTGCTACAGGCGGCGTTCCTTGAGCAATTAAAAATGCTTTTCCTGGTTCAATTTTCGAAATATCAAAATCCAAAATTCCATTTACAATTCCTTCATCTTCAAGTGTTTCTAGAATTTGATTTGATAATTTTTCTTTATTTTTTTGAATATAATCATGTGTTTCGTAGATAAATATAGAGGCAGACATTTTATCTCGTGCAATTTCAGCTTCCACATTCGGAAGCCAACGTCCGATTTCAACAGGATTTATACTTTCGGTCGATAATACATTTTTTAATATTGAAAAATTAGACAACTTTAGGCGGGGATGACTGCGTAAAATACTATCAAATTCTTTTAAAGGAAAACCAGCACTGAAAGTTATCATATATACTTTTCCATTTTCTTCTGATATTTCGAAGTTATCATTCCGAACTAGAATCAAGCTACCTCCTCCTTCCCTCTATCTGTAAGTATATACAATCTATTTACATTTGTTTAGAGACAATTGTCACTACTCAGAAAGAAAATACCCCTACTTTATCAGTAAGTCATTCTACCGTATTTTATATTTTTTCTATTAGTTTTAGCCGTTATTTACTACTAAAAGGAAATATTTTACTCACTATATGCTATTCACTTATCATAATTGTATAAAACAACCGTAAATAATCATGCTATTCACTAAATTTTTAATTAATTTATCGTATAGATGCTGTTTTTGTCATAAATTTCACAAAAATGCCTTAGGTCTTCCTAACTAAATAAAAAAATACGCCTCATAAACAGTTTAAAGACTGCTTATATAGGCGCTTTGAATATATAATTTTTATAAATAATGGCTACAGGTCATTCTCCTTTTAAAATATGATTGTAGTGTTTTAGCTCGCCATCATATCAATGCGAATCTTGTCTGCAATCATGGCGATGAATTCACTATTTGTCGGCTTCGATTTTAAGTGATGAACGGTATAGCCAAACATCGTCGAGATCGATTCATAATTACCTCGATTCCACGCTACCTCAATGGCATGGCGAATAGCACGCTCTACTCGTGAAGGAGTTGTATTGAACTTTTTAGCGATTTCTGGGTACAGGATTTTCGTCACAGAACCTAATAACTCGATATCCTCAAACACCATTTGAATAGCTTCTCGTAAATAAGAGTACCCTTTAATATGTGCAGGAACACCAATTTCTTTAATGATGGCTGTGATTGTGCTATCTAATTGATGCTGATTTAATTTTTGTGGCGCTGCAGGTTGTAAAACACTTGTCTTTTTAGGAAGTGTTGCTTTTTGTCCAGCACAATGTAAAATCTTTTGAACCAATTGATCAAATTCAAATGGTTTTAACATGAAATAGGAGGCTCCTAAGTCTACTGCTTGTTTCATGACATCTTCCTGACCAAATGCTGTTAACATAATAACTTGGATAGATGACATTCTTTCATTTTGATACATGGATTCTAAAACCGCTAAACCATCAAGATGAGGCATTATTATATCTAGGAGTAAAATATCTGGTGTAAATTCCTCAAGCATTTGTAAGCAAACTTTTCCATTTGAAGCAGTTGCAATTATTTCTATTTCGGGATGCCCTTGAAAATACTGCTCCATTGTTTTTAATAACTCACGATTATCGTCTGAAATCGCTACCTTTACCTTTGTCATTTCAATTCCTCCTTCTGGACTGTGCTTTGAATCACTTCAAAGCGTAACCTACCCCTTATGCCATTTTTGGCACACTGTGGAATTTTCGACATTTTTGTTTTAAAAACCTTTTCTATTTCCAAAAATGAGTATGTAGTCCGATACTTTCTATTTTTATCGACAAGTTATGATAAATACCTGCAAAATGTCGAATGCTCATCTTCTTTATTTTAGTGAAAAAACTGAGATAAAACTACAGTTTTTTTTTACAATCGCTAATCCCTTCATAAAAGAACAGAATTACTTGATGAATAAAACAATTTTACATGAAAAAATGGAGCCACCCAAAGGCAGCCCCATTTTATGATGACTTTCGTAACATTTCCGATACAGTAATAGCTGCTCCCTTTTTCGGTTCCTCCACAAACATATGTGTAACAGCACCTACAAAACGACCGTTTTGGATGATAGGGCTACCACTCATTCCCTGCAAAATACCACCTGTTTTTTCAATGAGCTTTTCGTCAGATATGATAAATTCAAGGCGCTCATTTTCGATCTTTATAATTTCAATTGAAAAAGTTTCCACCTTACTGCCCTCTATCGCAGTGTAGATTTCAGCTTTTCCTGTTTTTATATCTTTTTCATGCATAATTTCAATTGCTTTTGGCAAACTTTGTGGATAGCTGTCTTCCCAACGACCAAAAATTCCATAAACGGTATTTTTATCGATGCTCCCTAGTCGTTCCTGATGTTTTTCAATGGAGGAAATTTTATAGCCAGGTTGGCCAGGTATACTTTTACGAATTTGTTGAATCGAAGCTAAAAAAATGGAACCAGCTCGAAAAACAGGGGCCTCTTGTAATGTTGAATCGACAATTTGATGGCCTAATGCACCGTAATTTTTTGTCTCTGGATCAATGTACGTCAATGTTCCTACTCCATCTGTTTCATCTTTTAAAAAGGAAATAACATGTGTTGCTTCTTTCTCCTGTAACTCAAGGGTTACTTCTTTTCCTTCACTTTTCATCGTCCATTTCTGCTGCCCTTGCTGAGCAACAGCCTGTTTGGCATCTGCAAGCGTTTTTACAGGTATTTCATTTATTTTTTCAATCACAGCGCCTCCTTTCATCCACTGATTGGAAGCTAATAGCACATCATGTGCTACAAATACATGAGATAGCTGAAGTTGAATTCCAATTGCTTCGCCCATCGGAATTAGCTTTTTTGCGGCAAATACCTGAACTGGCATGAATAATAAAACGATGAGCATAGGCAAAATGACAAATTGACGCCAACGACGATACATACGACACCTCCTTTTCATTTTTGTCTTTTTACTATGTGTTGTTGTGGCATTCTTATAAGCGGTAAATATTTGTGCAAAATGAAAAAACCCAGAAACATCGAAAATGTTTCTGGATAAAAGGTTATTTCATTTGTTTTATTTCATCTGTTTTTTTCGGGCATTCGCCATCTTTAAAAGCTCTGTTGCATGCTGTAAAGTTAAGTCAGTAATTTCTGCACCAGACATCATGCGACTTACTTCTTCAATGCGAGCTTCTGTATCAATTTCAAACAATGATGTAAATGTTCGATCATGCTCCACTTCTTTTTTGATAAAATAATGATGATCTGCCATCGCAGCAACTTGTGGTAAATGTGAAATACATAAAACCTGAGAATTAATAGAGATTGCAGCAATTTTTTCTGCAATTGCCTGTGCAACTCGACCACTTACCCCAGTATCTACCTCATCAAAAATAATAGAGGTGATGCCGTTTGAGGATGAGAAAATAGTCTTTAAAGCCAGCATCATACGTGACAATTCTCCACCAGATGCAATTTTAGGTAATGATTTTGGTGGCTCGCCAACATTCGTGGAAATATAAAAAATAACTTGGTCTTTACCATTAGCATCAAAAAATGATAATTCATCAAAATTAACAATAAATTTTGCTTTTTCCATATGTAATTCACGTAGTTCAGCCATTATGGCCTCACTTAAATCATGTGCAGCATTTTTTCGAATAGCAGATAATTGTACTGCCAGTTCTTGTAGCGCTGATTCCATTTCTAGTACTTTTCGCTCTTTAACCTGTAAAATTTCATCGCGATTTAAGAGCTCATTTAGCTCTGTTTTAATTTTATCGTAATACGCTAAAATCTCTTCTATAGTTGAGCCATATTTACGCTTTAAATTTTGGAATAGGGCTAAACGTTGCTCCACTTCATTTAATCGTGCTGGGTCAAATTCTAATTCATCTAACACATTTTTGACCTGATGAGCAGCATCCTGCAATGCATAGAATGCTGTGGTCACAGCTTCCGAGGCTTCTTTAAACTGATCGTCAACTCTTGCAGCGTCCTCTAAAGCACCCATTGCATTGCCAATCCAATCAAGACCTTTCGAATCACCTTGAATCGCTTCATAGGCTTCATTAGAACGCTCAAAAATCTTATTGAAATTCATCAAACGGCGACGTTCATCGAGAAGCTCATCTTCTTCACCTAGCCTTAATTTGGCATCCTCAAGCTCTTTCATTTGAAACTGGTATAAATCAATACGCTGCGCCATTAACTGCTCATCAATAGAAATAGATGCCAATTCCCTTTTTAGCGAACGATATTCTTCATACTGAGAACTGTATAATTCCTGAATCGGAGCAAGTTGTTCCTCTGCAAAGTGATCCAGCAAATAAATATGCTGTTTTTCGTCCATTAATTCCTGATTTTCATGTTGGCCATGAATATCGATTAGACTAGCGCCAATATCACGGAGTACAGATATTGGCACCAGTTTTCCGTTTACTCGACAAACACTTTTACCAGTATCATGTAAATCACGTCGTAAAATAATGGTATCTTCCTCAATCTCTATGCCTGCTTCTTCAAGCTTTTTATGAACTGGATGCAAAGAACTAGAGATTTGAAATAAACCGCCTAATTCAGCTTTTCTTGCTCCATGACGAATGAATTCGGAATTTCCTCTACCGCCTGCAAGTAAATGGACTGCATCAATGATAATTGATTTTCCAGCACCTGTTTCTCCTGTTAATACAGTTAAACCATTTGAAAAGCTAACTGTCAAATCCTCAATAATGGCAAAGTTTCGAATACTAAGCTCTCTTAACACAAAAATGTCACCTCTGTATCAAATTCCCCTGCTAAATTATAGCATTTCTAATAAGCGATTTTTTGTATTTTCACGCTCATTTTCATCACGACAAATAATTAAAATTGTATCATCACCAGAAATCGTACCTAATATTTCTGGCCAATCTAAAAGGTCAAGCAGCGATGCAATAGCATTGGCATTACCAGGAAGAGCCTTCATCACTAAAAAGTGCGATGCGCCATCAATGCTGACAAATGCATCAGCAAGTGCACGATGTAATTTTTGCATAGGATTGAAACGTTGGTCAGCGGGCAAGCTATATTTATAGCGCCCATCCTGTAATGGAACTTTAACAAGATGAAGTTCCTTTATATCACGTGATACCGTTGCTTGCGTCACATTATAGCCTGCATCCTTTAAAAAATCGACTAAATCATCTTGTGTTTCAATTTCATGATTGGCAATAATATCTCGAATCCGTATATGTCTTTGTCCTTTATTCATAGCGGTCACCTCTTATAAATAATTATATATATGTATATTCACACTACCATTTTCAGCATAAAAGTACAAGAAAAAACACGGCTCAGCTAGTGAGCACGTGTTATTTTAGGGAGTTATGCGCTTCTTCTACCAGTGTATCAAAAGTTGTATAAGCAGGAATTTGTTCATCCGCTACAGGATTCACTAAATGGAATAAAAATTCAATATTTCCTTCGCCCCCTGTAATGGGAGAAAACGAAGCATCCTTAACAACAAAGCCGACCTCTGTTGCCATTGTAGCTGTCTTTTCCAATACCTCTAAATGAACTTTTTTATCTCGGACGATGCCCTTTTTACCAACCTTATCTTTCCCAGCTTCAAACTGGGGCTTCACGAGCGCCATCACATCGCCTCCTGGCATCAACAGGGTTTTTAAGACAGGAAGAATGAGCGCTAATGAAATAAAGCTAACATCGATGGTTGCAAATTCTGGCAAGCCCTCCGTTAAATCTGCTGCTGTCGTATAACGGAAATTTGTTTTTTCCATCACTGTGACACGTTCGTCAGAGCGAATCTTCCAGGCTAGCTGGTTGGAACCCACATCTAGTGCGTAGCAATGCCTTGCACCATTTTGTAATGCGCAGTCTGTAAAGCCTCCTGTAGAGGAGCCAATATCAAGCATTAGCTTCCCCTCTACAGACATATCAAATATTTGTAATGCCTTTTCAAGTTTTAAGCCACCACGGCTAACATATTTTAAATCAGAGCCTTTTACTTGTAATGGAGCATCAACGGCTATTTTTTCCCCCGCCTTATCAATACGGATTTCATTTGAAAAAACTAGGCCTGCCATTATGGAACGCTTTGCTTTTTCACGGGTTTCACATAGCCCACGTTCTACAAGTAAAATATCTACACGTTCTTTCGGTTGTTTTGTCATTATTTATTCAAACCTACTTGCTGTTTTTGTTGAAGTAACACTTGCATACGTGCCACTGTATCCTCAGTTGTCATGTGAATCTCAGCAAGTAGCTGATCTACATTGCCATGCTCAATAAATTGGTCAGGGATTCCCATACGATCGATTAATGCATTTAAATAACCATGGTCATGGGCAAATTCAAGCACGCCACTGCCAAAGCCACCTTGTAATACCGCTTCTTCAATCGTTAAAATAGGCTTCTTGCTTGATAAAATGCGATGTAGCATATCCTCATCCATCGGTTTAATGAAGCGGGCATTTACTACTTCGATATCAACTCCCTGCTGAGCTAGCAAGTCAGCCGCTTCTATTGCCATTGGAATCGTTGTACCAAATGTTAAAATTGTTGCATCTTTTCCCTCTCGCAACACTTCCCAGCTTCCTATAGGTAAAGTCATAAGCTCATCATCCAATGGAACACCAATCCCATTTCCTCGAGGATAACGCAGGGCAATTGGACCACCATCATAATCTATGGCAGTTTTCACCATATGCTGTCCTTCATTTTCATCCTTTGGCATCATAATTGTCATATTTGGTATATGGCGAAGGAAGGCGATATCAAATACACCTTGATGTGTTTCACCATCTGCACCAACTAAACCTGCACGGTCAATCCCTATAAAGACATTTAGATTAGGGCGTGCAATATCATGCAGGACTTGATCATAGGCACGTTGTAGGAACGTCGAGTAAATCGCTAAAAATGGTTTCATTTTCTGTGTCGCTAAACCTGCCGCCATTGTTGCTGCATGCTGTTCAGCAATTCCTACATCAAAGAAACGCTTTGGAAAATCCTTTTGAATACCTTGTAGTTTGGAACCAACAGGCATAGCAGGAGTGATAGTAACAATTCGTTTATCCTCATGTGCAATTTTACGAACAGTCTCAGCAATTAAACTACTCCACGCTGGTCCTTTCGACTCTGACTTCACAAAGGCACCGTTTTCAATTTTGTACGGACCTGTCCCATGCCAATTGCCAATAGTATCATCTTCAGCAGGTTTATAGCCTTTTCCTTTTTTCGTAATAACATGAACAAGTACTGGACCTTTTACTTTTTTAGCATAGGATAATGTCATCTCAAGAGCATCGAAATCATGTCCATCGATAGGTCCCAGATATTTAAAGCCTAGCTCCTCAAAGAATACACCTGACACCACTAAATACTTTAAGCTATCCTTTACGCGCTCAGCCGTTGAAGCAAGCTTCCCGCCTAATACCGGGATTTTGTTGATAAGAGATTCAAGCTCTTCTTTCGCCTTTGAATATTCCCTTGCAGTACGTAAACGCCCAAGTACATTGTGTAAAGCGCCGACGTTTGGGGCAATGGACATTTCATTATCGTTTAAAATAACAATCATATTTGTTTTCGCATGACCAATATGATTCAATGCCTCGAGTGCCATACCGCCTGTTAAAGCACCATCACCAATAATAGGTACGACGAAATTCTTCTCATTTTTAATATCACGTGCTGCAGCCATACCCATAGCTGCTGACAAAGATGTCGAGCTGTGACCAGTTTCCCACTCATCATGTTCACTCTCCACAAGCTTTGGAAAACCACAAAGCCCTTTGAACTGACGCAGTGTGTCAAATTGACTCGCACGACCTGTCAAAATTTTATGCACGTAAGCTTGGTGGCCAACATCCCATAAAAACTTATCCTTTGGACTGTCAAACATTTTATGAAGCATGATTGTTAGCTCCACAACGCCTAGGTTCGGTCCAATATGACCACCTGTGACAGAACACTTTTCAATTAAGAAGGTACGAATTTCTTGCGCAAGATGCTCAAGGTCCTTCTTGTCTAAGTTTTTTAAAAAGGATGGACTAGTTATTTTATTTAAATCCACCTTTCTCACACACCTTTTCCATAAAATATTCACCGTATTTGTGTTTCCACCATTATAACAGTGTTATCAATATGCTAAAAGTACGAACACTTATTGTTTGCACATCGTCAAACGTCCTCAACTATTCTAGCATATTCCTCAGCCTTACCGCCTTGTTTTTCTTTTAGTTTTTACGATGAACAATATAGGCTGCAAACTCACGTAGTAAACCAACATCGACCTGTAATTGATCAAGTGCATGAATGGCAAATTGGTAATGCTCAGCTAACTTATCCTTTGCTCCATCCAATGATAATAGGGCTGGATATGTGCTTTTATCACTCGCTACATCCTTACCTGCTGTTTTGCCCAGCTCCTCTGATGTGCCCTCAATATCTAAAATATCGTCTTGAATTTGGAATGCAAGACCGATATGATGTGCGTATTCCTTTAATGTAGCTCGATCCTCTGGAGACGCATCAGCTAATACCGCTCCTGCTTCAATGCTAAATCGTAATAAGGCTCCTGTTTTATTGATATGAACATGCTCAAGCTCAGCTAAATTTAACTGGCGTTGTTCTCCTTCCATATCAAGTACCTGACCCCCAACCATACCTTCTGCGCCAGCGGCTATACTTAATAGGTTAACCAATTCAATGCGTTTTTCAGCAGATACATTCATGCGTGCTAAAATCCCAAATGCTAGCGTATTTAGCGCATCCCCAGCAAGTGTAGCTAATGCTTCGCCATATACTTTATGATTGGTCGGTTTCCCTCTACGGAAATCATCATTATCCATGCTTGGTAGATCATCATGGATTAATGAATACGTATGGATAATTTCAATAACTGATCCTACAGTTAATCCATCCTTTAAATCCTTGTTAAATAGCTCAAGAACGGCTAACACGAAAAGTGGACGAATTCGTTTTCCTCCAGCTTTTAGCGAATATAGCATTGATTCTTTTAAATCAGCTGGTGCATCAATTTTTTCAACAAGTGCATACATTTCAGCTTCAACTTGCGGTATATTGCTATCAATAAAATGCTTTAATTGCTCATTCATTTCTTAATTCTCTCCCTTTAATGGATCAAATGCAGTCGTTTCACCTGTCTCTTGGACAATAGATATCAGCTGCTCCTCAGCATGTTGCAGTTTACTATGGCAAAATTGCGATAGCTCCATTCCTTGCTTATATAAATCAATTGCGTTTTCCAATGGTACATCACCTTGCTCTAGCTGACGGACAATTTCTTCAAGTGCTGTCATTGCTTCCGCGAAAGTCTGTTGTTTCTCTGCCACAACTATTCCCCCTCATTCTTTGGCAAAATTTTTGTCACTTCAGCGATAACCTTTCCATCATGGAAGGTCAGGGTTAATTGATCCTGCTGTTTGACTTCAGCGGATGATTTAATCATTTGTTGATCTTTATAAGCTACTGTAAAGCCCCTTGTTAGAATTGCAAGTGGATTCAATGCTTCTAAAGTTCGAATGGTTGCCTCAAATTGATGTTTTTGCGTCGTCACATATTGTGCTGAGGCACGTGTTAATTGTTGAATTCGTGTTTCTAGCTCACGTTGATAGAAAGTGAGTGCCTTTTTTGGTGAATGCTGCTCGATAGCACTATGTAGTTGCTGAAGCTGCGCACCTTTTTTCATCAAATCTACCTGCATGGCTTTTTGTAAGTTTGATTCGAGCTGAGCTAGTTTTTCAGTAAACGGACGATATAGTCTTTCTGGCATTGATAAAGGATAAGACTGTTGGAGCTTATTTAGACGTTGTCGCTCAGCCATAAGTTGCGCCCTCACTATTTGATGAAGCTGCGATTTTTGTGTTAGTACACGCTGAAATAAATCCTGTTGATCTGGTACAGCCATTTCAGCAGCAGCGGTTGGTGTAGGTGCACGTAAATCTGCTACAAAATCTGCAATTGTCGTATCTGTTTCATGACCAACAGCACTAATAATCGGTATGCGGCTACTAAAAATAGCACGAGCCACAATCTCCTCATTAAATGCCCATAAATCTTCTATTGATCCCCCACCTCGTCCAACGATGAGAACATCACAATAAGCATCGAGATTGGCTTGTTCAATATTTTGAACGATATTTGGCGCAGCTTGTCCCCCCTGAACCAGCGTTGGATAAATTAATACTTCAGCAAGTGGGTAACGTCGTTTTAACGTCGTACAAATATCTCGAATCGCTGCCCCCGTTGTAGATGTTAAGACACCAATTCTCTCTGGAAATCTTGGAATAGACTGCTTCCATTCTGGTTTAAAAAGACCTTCTTTTTGTAATTGCTCTTTTAATTGGTTAAAGGCAACAAACAAGCTACCAACCCCATCAGGCTGCATCTCCTGTACATATAGCTGATAGGTTCCATAGCCCTCGTAAACGTTTACATCCCCACGGATAAATACTTGCATTCCTTCCTTGGGTTCAAACGCTAATTTAGTAGCTGCCGTTTTAAACATTGTAGCTGCAATTCGTGCACCATCATCCTTTAATGTAAAATAGATATGTCCAGATTGATGAATTTTAACATTTGATAGTTCTCCCTTGACATACACCTCACGTAAATGTGGATCGGCATCAAATTTTCGCTTAATATATTTTGTTAATGCTTTTACCGTTAAATAAGAAGCAGATGACATGTTTTCGGCTCCTTTACTAAAATCAAGTTTTTCACAAAACTACAACTATCATAACATTTTTTAATGTCCTTGACGTGCCAAAATGCAGTTTCACTAGAAAAAATGACTGTCTTTCATCCTATTGAAAAAATTACTATAGCATAACTGTTTATTGGCGAACTATTGATAGCTTATACAAATGATAGATTTTATGAAGAAGTTTGACAAAACACAATACAAAGCCTCCCAACAAATAACTGTTAGAAGGCTTTATATTAATAAAATATTAATAAGAGCGTACCTACAAGAAAACAATAATAAGTAAAATAACTAAGCTTGCCGCTTTTCATAATCCCCATAAACCAACGCATTGCAAAATAAGTCATGAATAATGTAGCGATAAATGTCGCTGCATACGGAATAGCTAATGTACCTTTATTAGGTTCATCTAAAAAATCTGTAATTCCAAGCACAACGCCACCGAGGCTTATTGGGATATAAAGCATAAAGGAAAAGCGTAGGGCTGTATCCTGCTTCATCCCCACAGCAATAGCAGATATAATCGTTGCTCCTGAACGACTGATACCTGGTGTGAGTGCTACAGCTTGACCTAAACCAACAATGACAGCATCTTTTACAGTCAAATCTACATCCTTTTTTGTACCTCGCATATTGCGAATAAGCCAAAGGGCAATACCTGTTACAAACAGCATAAGTGCAATCGTTGTCATACTGACATTGTCCGCAATGACATCACTAAATAAAACCCCTAAAACACCTGCTGGAATCGTGCCAATTACGATATAAATGGCAAAACGAAAATCTGCCTTATAGCGCTTGTCACCGGTTTTAAGAAAGAGGAAAAAGTGTGAAATGAGCCGGACAATATCCTCACGATAGATATACACAATGGCCAGCAATGAAGCGGTATTCGTTAAAATAGCAAAAGTAAAACCTTGCTCACCTAAACCAAGAATTTCACTTGCAATCATGACATGACCACTCGACGACACTGGTATTGGCTCCGTGAAGCCTTGTACAAGTCCAATAATAATATGCTTGATAATTAGTATGAGATCTATGTTTTCCATAAAAACCTCCTTTTTAGTATGTATGCCTCAAACAGTATATTAGACGGTAAAAGCATGGCAAAAGTTCTCAAAGATAAGTATAAATTTATATTTGGCTTATCAGCATAAGTAAAAAACCATCTCAAAAATTTTGAGATGGTTTTCAATAATTAAAAAGTTATTCTTATTGTAGTTTAACTTTATTTGCAAGCTTATTTTCAGCTGCTTGTACTGTGTTGAATAGTAACATTGTAATGGTCATTGGTCCCACACCGCCTGGTACAGGTGTAATATGTGATGCGATACCATCAACTTCATTAAAGTTTACATCCCCGCAAAGCTTGTTATTTTGGTCACGATTAATGCCAACATCAATCACAACAGCGCCTTCTTTTACATGCTCCTTCGTAATAAAGTTGGCACGTCCAACCGCAGCAATTAGAATATCTGCTTGCTTTGTAAATGAAGGTAAATCTGGTGTTTTTGAATGCGTATAAGTAACCGTTGCATCCTTTTGCAGCAGTAGTTGCCCCATCGGTTTACCAACGATATGACTGCGTCCAACGATGACTGCGTGTTTCCCTGCAATTTCGATTCCTGAATACTCAAGAAGCTTCATAACCCCGAATGGTGTGCATGGTAAAAATGTTTCTTGGCCAAGCATCATTTTCCCAACACTTACTGGAGAGAATCCATCAACGTCTTTATCCACAGCAATTGTGGCAATAACAGTATCCTCATCGATATGTTTTGGAAGTGGTAATTGTACTAAAATACCATGAATATCTTCACGAGTATTTAAGCGTTCAATTTGTGCCAATAATTCTTCCTGTGTCGTTTCTTCAGGTAGCTTTATCAGCTCTGAAAACATACCAATTTCTTCACATGATTTTTGCTTATTTCTCACATATGTAGCCGAAGCTTGGTTGTCCCCCACTAAAACAACCGCTAAGCCTGGTGTCGTACCTTGCTCTTTTAAGCTAGCTACACGCTCTGCTACTGATTGACGAATAGCTTGACCAATTTCTTTACCATTAATAATTGCACTTGACATAAACCTTCGTTACTCCTTCCAATTCAACACATTTTATTGTTCTGTAAATTTAGAAAGTACGCCATTGACAAATTTCGATGATCCTTCATCGCCAAATGTTTTGCATAGCTCAATTGCTTCATTCAGTACTACTCTTTTTGGTGTTTCAGGCATGTATAAAAGCTCATATACAGCTAGGCGTAAAACTGTTCTCTCAATTTTGGGCAGACGGGCAAGTGACCACTTTTCAAGATGCTTCTCTAAAGTAGCATCAATTTCCTCCAAATGTTCAGCTGTTCCAGTAACAATTTTTTCGTAGAAAACATTTGTGGGCTGACCTTTAATATGTCCCATTGCTTCTTCGATTGTTACGTCAGTGTTGTCCAGCTGAAACAAAACTTGCAACGCTTTTTCGCGTGCCTCATGTCGTTTCATGTAAAGCTCTCCTTCTTAAGTGGCATTAAGGTTTATAATAGCATAAATTTGTACGAGAAACACGAATTCCAGCAAGTTTTCAATAATCTGAAACCTTTTTCAAGCAACTTTCTGCTTGTTTTAAGTATCTCAACGAACGGTAAAATACATGTCGAAAATGAAATTCTGTATTTCTTGTTTATTTAGTAAGAATGTTATAATAAAGACACTTATATTTCATCTTCGGAGGTGTTAATCATGCATTATGAAGTGAAGTGTACAAGCTGTAAAGTGTTATTCAAATTATACGAAGGTGAGGAACAATACAAACACTTAAAGGAACGCAAATCCCGCTTATTTTATTGCGAGGATTGCAAACATAAAATTCGCTTTGATGCCATTCGAAACTTCTTTAGCTCTTACTAGTGGAGGCAATTCATTTATGAAAGAACATTATTATACAATTGGTGAGGTTGCCAAGCTCTCTAACTTATCTGTACAGACCTTGCGCTACTATGACCAAATTGATTTATTTAAACCTGCTCATATCGATACCCATACTAATTATCGTTATTATAAAGATAATCAAATTTTTTACTTAGATATTATTAAGTCACTTAAATACATCGGAATTTCGCTTGAAGATATAAAAAGGGCACTTGGCTTAACTTCGGAAGAATTGCTCGTTTTTTTAGAACAGCAGGAGCAGCGAATTGAGCAAAAAATCACTCGTTTAAATGAAGTAAAGTACACATTGCTGAAAACAAAAAAACAAATGCAAGAACAAATTGATATTCCGATCTTTGGAGAGGTTTATGTTCAAGTAGAAGAGGAAATGCCCATTCTACAAGTTACGACAACTGAGCTTACACCTACATCTAGCACGAATACGTACTATGCGACACTCACGAAAATAATCGAACGTGAAGGAAGTGTCTTAAATAGTCGCTATGGTTGTATTTTTCCGCTTGCATGCTATTCGGATGTTCATACTATTATTTATGACGCTATCTTTACACCGCTCTTAACGGAACGCACATTTTCTAAGCTCTCTCCTAATATTAAGCAAACAATAAAGCCAGCAGGAAAGTATGTATGTATTGCTTTTATCTATCACCCTGATACTTACTTTTCATTTTATGAAAAACTAAGAGCATATGTAGAGGCACAACAAGTAGCCTATGAATCAACTGTTTATGAGCTATACATGCCTACTACCTTCAGCTTTGAGCATGAGAAGAAATTCATTGTTGAATTAAAGGTCAGACAAAAATATTAATTGTGTTCCCCTATCTAGAAATTTATTGTGTGCCCCTGCATAATAATTCACTCCTCCTGCCACACTTACCTAAAGCAAAGAATCGAAAAAATGTAAACAAATCTTTTGACCCTATAGTTACTATAGGGTTTATTGTATTACTCATGGAAATATTCTAGTAGACTTAGTTCTCATGTATTGTGAAAGTTTAAAGGAGAAAAAATATGGATAAGAAACAAATTTTAACGTTATCAATTTTATTATTGAATCTATTCATTGCCTTTTTAGGCATTGGTTTAGTTATTCCAGTACTACCAACCATTATGAATGAACTACATATTTCTGGCTCAGTTGTTGGTTACATGGTGGCAGCCTTTGCCATTACACAACTTATCGTATCCCCTATCGCTGGTAAACTAGTGGATAAAATAGGTCGGAAAGTAATGATTGTGGCGGGCCTTTTTATTTTTGGTCTTTCCGAGCTATTGTTTGGGGTTGGTCGCACGATAGAAATTCTCTTTATCTCACGTATGCTAGGGGGCGTGAGTGCTGCCTTCATCATGCCGGCAGTAACAGCCTATATCGCTGACATTACTACATTATCACAGCGTTCAAAGGCACTGGGCTATATGAGTGCTGCGATAAGCACGGGCTTTATCATTGGTCCAGGAATTGGTGGATTTTTAGCTGAATTCGGTACACGTATACCGTTTTATGCTGCTGGTATACTTGGCTTTGTAGCGGCTATCCTGTCATTAATATTGTTAAAAGAACCAACACGTGCTTTAGATGATCAAGAGGCTGCACCATCCATTTTAGGTAGTGTAAAACGAGTAATTAGTCCGCTGTATTTCATTCCATTTGTGTTAATCTTCGTGCTTTCCTTTGGTTTAGCCGCATTTGAATCGTTATTTAGTTTATTTGTGGATCATAAATTTGCATTTACACCCTCAGATATCGCAATTATTATTACTGGGAGCGGGATTGTCGGTGCTCTTGCACAGCTATTATTATTCGATTGGCTGACAAAAAAAATGGGTGAAATTAATGTTATTCGTTATTCACTGATCCTCTCTGCTGTTCTAACATTTGCGATGACAGTTGTAAGTCATTATTTTGCAATCTTATTTGTAACATTCTTTATTTTCGTCGGCTTTGATTTAATACGTCCTGCCGCTACCTCTTATTTATCCAAAATTGCCGGAAACGAGCAAGGTTTTGTGGGTGGTATGAACTCCATGTTCACAAGCCTTGGTAATATATTTGGACCAATTTTAGGCGGCATCTTGTTTGATATTAACTTAAACTACCCCTACTATTTTGCAACAATCGTATTAACCCTTGGCGTTATCCTTGCTTTATTTTGGAGAAAGCCAAAGCATATTGAACTATAATGTATTACTAAAACATTTCCTAATAGAAAAGGGCTGCCACTCGGGCAACCCTTTTTTTGTTATTCGTGTACAGCAACCTCTTCTTTTTCAAAATGAATGCCAGTAATGTGGACATTCACCTCAGCTGTTTCCAGTGCAGTCATATTAAAAATTGCCTGACGAATTTGACTTTGTACTTCCTTCGCTACCTTTGGAATAGCATGGCCATATTTCACAGAACAAAATACATCAATGGCAATTTCACCTGTTTCCGTCACACCCGATTTAATGCCTTTATTGTGCACTTTTTTACCGAAGCGCTCAACAACACCCGTTGCAATATTTCCACGAGTTGCAGCAATGCCTTCAACCTCATTTACTGCGATCCCAGCCACAACTTCGATTACTTCCGCAGCTACTTCAATTTTTCCAAGTTCTTCTTTGCCAGAAGGAGTTGGTTGTACGAAAGATTGTCCTACTTTCTCAGCCATACAAATATCATCCTTTCCCTAACACATCACAAACAAATGCTGTTCTTACGCTTATTATACTATAAAAAGGAAGGTTTGGCTGTCGAAAGCCGTTTTAGCCGATAAAATTAAAAAGTTTGGCGATAAAACATGACTTTTTTTCGATAACTCTAAAGATTCTATCGATAAACCAACATTACTTCTCTATAAAAACTAACAAAAGTTTTTTTAAGTCGGGTGTTATATGGAAGAAGGCCTCTTCATATAGTGGTTTGGTGAAAGCTTTACAATCACAATTATGTATTGGGGGAAGTACAATGGAAAATGAACAAGATCAGATATTGACAGCAACAGATCTGCAGGATAATGAGAATTCTAAAAGCTTTGCGGACAAACTATATGAACAGATTACTTCCGTTATTGGTGGCAGTAATGCAAATCAATTTTTTTGTATGAGCCTTCCCGGAACGTTAATTAGTGCCTCACAGTATGCCTATGACATTGACAATAACGAACCGAAGCCTGCTTATGTAAGAGCTAATGAATCAAAGCTTGTCAATAAATTGTTTGATGCCTGTCAGATGACAGCCTCTGATAATGGGCGTCACCTATCAACTCAGTATAAAACTGCACTAGATATGTTAACACCTAAATTAAATAGTAAGCTATTTGAGGCGAAAAACAAACTAAGAGAGGTTTTAATGACGCCATATCCTTATAATTTTGGGGATGGCAAGCAGGATGTACTTACGCTTGAGCAAGTATTCTACCGATTGTATAGCGATTATGTAGAGGCAAAGCAAGCATGGGCTGAAAAACAAGTGGCAAAGAAAAACGAACTTGCGAAAAAGTACCCAGAGCAGACAGCCGAAGACTATAAGCAACGTAATAATGAATTTTTAGATTGGTATGAAATAACGGCAGAGGCAGAAGTGCTTGGAGTAGAGGAAAAACTCGGTAAAGTTTTAAGTGTTTTTTCCCCAGGTGATATGGAAATTATTAATGGTATTTTAGATAGTGGTGTTGGGCGTGAAATTGCGGAGGCGCGTTCTACAATTGCCAATGTAGGAAAAATGAATCCAGATGGTGGACATGTTTATCCTGTTCAGCTTTATCCTGAAAACTGGTTTACTTTATTGAATACCTCCTTTACACCTATTGACTTACTCGAAAGTCCGGCAGCATTAGCACAGCAGCTAGCCGTATTAGTAGCTCAACGTAGCAATATTACAAGTAATATCAACTCATTTTTAGCAATTATTCCGGATGAAAAAGAAGTACAAGCATTAAAAGAGGCTTATGAAAAAAATGATACAGCGTTTAAAGCGTCACTTGAAGCATTGCAGAAAACGTATGCTAATACAACACTCGATATGTTAAAAACATTGGTTGATGTGATGGCTTCCCAAGGTTTACAGGAAGTAACAAGCGTTTTACCTTCAACAGTTATGCGTATTTTTGGTGTTGAAAATGATAAGGTAAAAGATTTGCTTGATAAGCTTAGTGCTAACTTTAAGGATTGTTTAACTGCACAAAATGATTTAATTGACAAGGCACAAAAGGCAACAAATGCTGCGATGCAATATTTTGAAGCGAACAATAAGCTCCAATTCAAATCCATGCTCTCCCCCTTACAACAGCAGCTTGACAATACAAATCAGGATATTGAAGCATTAAAAGAGAAAATTAGACTTGCAACTGTTTTACAATCTTCAAAGGAGGCTAGTAAGCAAACAGAGGAAAATGAAGTTGCACCAAATCATGTGCCCGAGAATTTTACACAGATTATTCTCACATCTAGCCTAAAAGAAGCGAATCAAGCTTCCTCTTCCTATGCTTCAGCCTCTTCCTCTAACTATGGCGTATCCTTTTTCTTTGGTGGCTATTCTAGTAGCTCTAGCCATAAGGAAGTGATCAGCAAGGCATTTGCTAGTAGCTCAGAGATGTCCATCCAAATTGGCCTGTCTGTAGCAAAGGTACAAATTGGTCGAGAATGGTTTAATCCTGGGGTCTTTTTACTGACAGAGGATATGTATAATACATCAAGCAAATCCATTGCACCATCGAAAGATTATCAAGATTTTTCAAAGGAACGCTTTAAAGAAATGAATCAATGTGTTTTCCCATGCTTCCCTACGGCATTTGTTATTGCGCGAGATGTCACAATTAAGTTTACTTCTGCAACCGCTATGTCAGATTCATTTGCACAAAGTGTTGAGGATCATTCAGCAAGAGGTGGAGGCTTCTTTATTTTCGGTGGAAGCAGGTCTTCTTCCTCATCCTCAGCACAAAGTAATTCCAGCGTGCAATCCTCTGCTAATAGCGTTACGGTGCGCTTTACGAATCCGCAAATTTTAGGCTATTATCTTGAAGCAACAGCAGCAGATAAAAGTGTTAGCATTAACAATACAGGGGCTAGCAGTAATACTGATTTCATCTCTATTTTTGAGTTCGTTACGAAATTCCAAGAAATGCTAGATGATTACAATAAAAAATATAATAAACAGACTTTAAACCTATAGGAGGAATAAGAATGATTACCAATATGCCAACGACAGTAGAGGGTGCTAAATTGCAATTGACACAGGAGCAGGAAGCGCGTTTCCGAGTAGTTTATCGTAAAACAAAGGATGAGCAAGGTGCTTATTTTGCTGATTTATGGAATCCAGAGACAGACTATACAGACGAATTTATCATTGTTCCTTTAAGATCGGTATATGATAGTGTGACAGCTCCTTTAGATATCGGCACAACGTTTGCCAATGTGGAGGGTAGTACTCATGATCCAAGGCATGGAGTGTCATCTTGGATTCAATTACTAAAAGTCTGTTTGCAAAATGAGTATGATGTCACTTCTTGCTGTGCGGAGCAAAACAAAATTTATATAGGTGATTCACAAGATGGAAGTGATGATAAAACGAGAGGATTTAGCTGTAATGATACAATAGTAGGCGGTCATGTAATTTTACAAGCAATCAATTCAAGTTCAGTTGATGAGGGTGGTTATGTACATTTATTACCGATCTGTCACAAGCATAATACGTTTCGCTATACAGGCGGTACTGGCGCAGGCTATTATATGAAATTAGAGCGTGAAATGAAAGCAGTAAAATTAAAATCGTATTTTCAACTATCTGCATTAGTAGAGGAATAATCATAATTTAAGAGATGTGGCTAACACAAAGTCATCTCAAGTCAATAAAAGTCAAAATCATCTTTCAAATCAAATATTAGACAAAAAAACCTCCTAGCTGCTAAAAGTTAGGAGGTTGTGAATTTGTGAATGCTTACTTCTCTGTCTCTAATCCTCCCAATACATCGTTCTTTTCAAGGAAATTCGTAATACATACTCCCTCAAGCATCAACCATCCCATAAGAATCGAACAACCTCAGAACGCTATTGTATACTTCGTTCCGTTTCTTTTCAAATAGTTGACAGTTGCAAAAGAAATCGAAAAAATTCTCATAATAAAATGGAATGCGACACACTTCCTTCCTATGTTTAGGTTATATTTTTTTCACTACTTGTAATCTAAATCTTTATGAAATCGGCAATTAATCTCTATTTTCCTTTTTTCTAAATACCAAAAAGCTACTGTCAACATTAATAAGAAAATAGGAATCAAACCGATATACTTCCAAGCATTGTTTGCTCCCAAAAAATAATAAGATGCAACTAGTATAGACACAATTGTACTTATAAACATGTAAATCCACGAAAGCTTAACTACTGCTAAAATGAAGGCAAAAATTACGATAACAAAGGAAACACTCCAGAGTAATAGCATGAATATCCTCCCTTTCTCTTTCTAACGTAAGCCAAAATCTTGATAATGAAAACACTTCCTAAAACATGGAATCATTTATTTCGAAATCTCATAAGAAATCTGTTTCATAATTGATCTCCAACAATATAGTTAAACTTTCTGAATTTATCTTATTATACCAAATAAAACCTATCATTGAAAAAAGTCGATTTGCCACAAAAAAATTGATGCAAATCGAATTTTTAGTTTTTTCAATATAAAAAGTGAATTATTTTTTGTACCCACTGTTGAAAGACGTTTAATGTACTTGATTGAATCAACGTGAAGATGGTTTTCTATGGGGACAAGAGGAAGTAAATAGATAGTTTAAAAAAGTACTCAGAGTTGGAATTCCAAGCAATTAGCTTCACTGTTTTAGCTCAGGATTAGCATTGTCAAGCGAATTCGCAGCTATGGGAGGAGATACTCAGTTTCTCGAAGGGTACTACGTGTTACTTTCCAAAAAACAATATGGAAGTTTAAATGAAATGCTCTTACAGAACGGGAACAATTTCTAACTGATATTGAGTGTACTTGGAGATGCCACTATAGATTCTACTGAAGAAAAAACACTAAATAATGGGGCTATTATTATCTACTGTAATAGTGAATAATAATTACCACTTTTATACCAACTCAGGATTTATTATGCTATAATTCTCTGTAGATAGCATTTTCAGCTAGTAAGGAAAAAGGCCGTTCTTTTAAGGGAGAATACTTCATGAAGAATATACTATTTAAATTATTCATAGTTGTAGCGTGGATATATTGTTTGGGACATATTTTATATGGTTTCCCTACTGATACCGTTGTAATGCGTTCGGTTAAAGGTGTAATGTCGATAGTTTTTTCTTGTAGTCTACTGTTCTTTTTATTTAAAATAATTGATACAAAACAGAAAAGAGAGCTGAATGAATAATCATTTGGGGCAATCATTCCTTTTCTACAATCAATACCATAGGCAACACACATCATTTTAGGGCTTGTGCATAAACACACACAAGTCCTTTTGTTTATGTTCTTATACTTTCACGAGAATACTCCTTTACATTCATTCTACCTATTCTCTACTATCCTCACAGACTCGTTAAATGGTTCTAGGATCTTGCTAGTTACTCATGTAATTAACTCAAAGCTGAATAGTTGGTTACTCGATTGCATTGAGCACTGTTTACAGAACATGCATCAACAACTTGGTACTTCCTTAATAATTGTTTAATGAATCACAACTTATCCATTATCGTTAAGACCTTAGTCCTCTATGAAAATATCTGTACAAAATCATACAAATTAGATGATGATACATTTACTCTTATTTACCGCTCCAACTTGGCTTGTCATTTAATTTGAGTATTGTATAGCAATTTCCCTATGAATTGTTGCTCCTTATGATACTATGTCAAGAAAATGGACAGGGGAAATTGAGATTTTGCTTTAAATCTAAGCGCGCTATCGCTTGCTCGCCTCACAAATAATTTAAGGGGCGTAACCCTTAAATTTTTTGTGAGGTTAAAAGGGTTTAATTATATGACCTTAGTTTTCTGTGAAGCTTTGAAATATTGCTTTTCGTATGCAATGGGCGACATATAATTTGTGAATGAATGGATACGCTTGTAGTTATAAAAACTAACGATGTATTCAATGATACTTTTCTTGGCTTGATCTCTCGTTTTATACTTTTCATGAAAAACTAACTCTCTTTTGATGACGCTATGAAATGACTCGATACATGCATT